>NZ_MXQD01000060.1:0-61521 GCF_002165585.1 Paenibacillus sp. MY03
AAGCGAAGTGGTATGGCCGAACAATCAAGGAGGCGCCCACATTTGCCCCATCGAGCCAAACTTGTCATGTATGCGGAAACAAGCATGCAGAGGTGAAAAATTTGAGCATTCGCATGTGGACTTGCCCGGTCTGTTTCACGGTACATGACCGAGACAGGAATGCGGCGCAGAATATAAAGGCAATGGCGTTGTAACGAAAGAAACAGGAACTGCGGGAACCGCAGGGATCGCTTGGCGTACGAATTTTTCGCAAGAAGATATCGATGCGATTTTGCTCCATAAGGAGCAATAACCCAAGAATCCCCCCATCTCTTCAAGGTGGCGGGAGTGTTCAAGCGAGTCTCTTACGGAACTTATAGTGAAGGCGCTGGCGCTATTAAATGCCTTGACCTGCCATGCGGAGTGGGAGTCGCGAGAATTTTTTGCGAGCTTGCGCGCACTGCTTTATTTCCAGAATGATCTGAAGCTGCGCTCTTCCCTGGCGTTGTTGGAGCATGATCAAGCCATTGCGCTGGACTACTTCAGAACATTTCTGAAGAGAAGCGATGCCGCGCTTCATATTTTGCGCAGCGGAGCCCTGCCTCATAACTTGGCGTTATATGAGCGGTTGAAGCAGACGGCGCATCCCATTACCCAAGCATGTCTGATACTTAAGTGTCATTTTGATATGGAAGAAACATGTATCATCCCGTTGACTGATGAAATTTTGCGGGCGATGAAGGCAGGTTAAGTTGCAGGGAAATCGATATAGCGTCTCCGCTTACAGCCGCAGCCCGGAAGCCGGGATTTCTCGATTATCCAACGCCTTCAAAATAAGGGCGCACACTTCTGCGCGGGTCGCCGTCTCAAGCGGCGCGAAACGGTTGCCGCCTCTGCCGCGCATAATGGAGGCTTCCTGCAAGGCTGTGGCGGCAGGACGCGCCCAAGTCGGAATGAGCTCCGCATCGGCGAAGTCCGGCGAAGCGGCTTGCGATCCCGATGCCGGCTCAAGTCCAAGCGCGCGTGCGATTACGACGGATAGCTCCGCGCGCGATACAGGGCGATCCGGCCGGAAGCTGCCATCGTCGTAGCCGTTCATGAAGCCGGCGGCTTGCACGGCTGCCGCATAAGGCTTCGCCCAAGCTGCGATGGACGCCGAATCGGAGAAGCTCAGCTCGCTACCGTCGGCTGTCCGCCCATAAGCACGGACTAGCAGCGCTGCGAGCTGCGCGCGCGATACGGGGAGGTCCGGCCGGAAGCTAGCATCCTCGTAGCCAGTGACCCAGCCTTGCGCGGCTGCCGCTTTCACGATAGACTCCGCCCAATGGCCTGCTATATCGGTAAATGCAAAACCTCCCGCATGCGCCGGGATGACGGTTGTCGCGTCAGCTGGCTGCAAGTCGAGTTGGCTCAGCATGGAGTCGACCAGAGAGGCGTTCAAGATCGTCAGTTTCGCATCTCCAGCGCCAATACGCTCGAAGGTTAGCTGAGCGAGTGTCGTGCTGCCCGCATGACCTGTTACGTTGCCTATCTTTGTGAAGACTAGCTTTAACGTGTTGCCGACGAGCTTGGGTGCAAGCGAGAAGCCTTTGGTGGGCATGACGGCATCCAGCAGCTTCAGTTTATCCGGAGCGACGAGTATATCCAGTTCATACGCGTAGAGATTTTCCAGTCGATCGGCGTGGACGGCGACTTGGATACGACCGTCTACCATGCTCCAGTCCAATCGGAACCGGGCGTCCGCATTGGCTTTCGCAGAGGTCGTGCTAGCATGCGTATCAGGCAACGCCAGCGGCCCAGCCCCAGCGTTTGCTTGCGCCAGCAGCATGGCCTTAGTGTTTGCTTGAGATAGTAGCAGGTTGGTCACGGGGCGTCCATCGTCTGGCGCCGCGGTAGCGACACTTGCCTGCAAGCTGGCGCTCACTCCAAGCAGTAGGGCGAGCAGCGGAGCAAACAAAAATGTGATCCTATTCATGTATGAGCCTCATTTCCGACAAATAGTGTATCGTGCTCCAAGCACGGAGAGAAAGAAGCGGCGCGAATACAGTACTCGAGCCGCTTCTTTCATTCATTGGAACCTGGGCCGAACGGCAATCCTGCAACCGAAAGCAGCTTACTCCGCCAGCCAATCCGACACGATCATGCGTGCGACGGCGGCTAGCTCGACGAGCGAGATGCGTCTGTTGCCGAACAAGTCGGCTTTGTCGACGAGCTCCCAATAGGGATCGTCGCTAGTGATACCGTAATATTTGGCAATCAGCGACAGGTCGCGGATGGTGACGGCGGTCTGTCCCGGCACGAGAGTTACGATTCGGGCAGCGAAGTCGACAACCTTCGTATCCATTGCCGCACGTGCATGATCGATTGCGCCTTGCGTCGCGTACGCGTTGCCGTGGACGATCCTAGCGGTCGAGATCGCCGCCTCCAGAGCGTCCACTGCATCGCCTGGGTATTGCCCAAGCTTATCGCCTTCCGCAGATGCGGCAAGCTTTGTTTGCGCGCGCTGGATCGCTGCGGCTAGAGCCGTCTTGTCCGTGACGGGCAGCGGCGGCGGCACCACGCTGTTCTGGAACGTCGCGACCGCGGCTTGCAAAGCGGTTAGCGCGGCATCGATGCCGTCTTGCGTCAGACCGTCGTTTTGCCCGGCTGCCTTGGCAGCCGCGATCGCGTCGGCGAACGCATCCAAGGCGCTCTGCGGATATTGCCCCGGCAACGAGCCCGGAGACGCTGCCGCAAGCAGCTCACCGGCCGTCGCGATTGCCGCTTCGAGAGCGGACGTATCGGCAAGCTTGATTATGATCGTCGCGGCAGCTTGCTCTGTGTTCGCTTCGATCAGCTCGCCTTCCGACGACAGCTGGAGAGAAGCGATCCGCACATGCGTCTCTCCGGCAGACGCATCGTCCTTAACCGTGCCTCGAAGCTGGAAGAGCTCTCCCGCGCTCACGACGCCTGACGACGTTTGCGCAAGCACGACGAGAATCTCGCCCTGATTCGGCTTAACGCCGCTCGCCAGCAGCTGGAAGCCGTTTGGCGGCAGAAGTATCGCTGCCGGATCCAGCTCTAGCTCGCTGTCGATATTCTCAACCGTGGCGAATGTAAGCGCTGCGGGATCATAGGTCAAGATCGCTTCGATAATGGCAGAGTCGCCGTCAACTTCAGTCTCGTTGATGCCGACTGCAAGCCCGACTTCCCCGCCAAGGGCTGCTGATGCGGTCGCTGTGAGCGTCACGGCCGGAGTCTCCGGTTCCGGCTCGCTTCCGGCTTCGGTTGTTGCCGTTACGATTCCGGATACCGGAGAGACGGCACCGCCGTAAACCGCGACGGTCAGATAGTCGTAGGAGCTGCCATTGGATAGCCCTTCGTCGACATATGACAACGCGCTTAATCCTGCCGGGCTAATCCATTCGTAATCGGAAGCACCCGCTGCCGACCGGTACACGCGGTAGCTCGACGCTCCCGGTACGGCACTCCACGTCAAGCCGATCGACGAGGACGATAATGCCATCGCTTGCATGCCCGTCGGCGCGGACAACGCGTACGAGATGCGAACGTTGTCCAGCGTCATCGAGCTGGCGTTGCCGCCAATGGAAGAGGAAAACTTATCGATCGTTCCAATACCGTTGTAACGGTAATTCCATCCGGAAGCCTTCAGCTCGTTATTTACATACACATCGTACCTCCGCGTCGTCGAATTTACGACGACCTTGAGCCGATAGAGTGCTCCTGCGGGAGCGGATGCCATGATATCGGTCTTGGTCCCGCCGTTATAGCCCCAGATCTTGTCGTTCTGTAGGACGATATGCACCGCGGAGCTGTTGGAGGTCATGCTGCCGTCGGCCAGAATCAGCGCATTTTTCCAGTTGATGTCCCCCGTTGTAAATTCGGCCTCTGCCGTAATAAGACTGCCCTGCGGCGCTTGGAACAGGGCATAGGCCTCCGCGCTGCCTTGCGACGAAGCGGTCGAGATCAACACCTGCTTGCCGCTTCCGCCGCCTGCTACATTCTGTACCGTCACCGTATTGACAGCTACGCCGCCGTTGCCGACGAGCCAGCCGTTCTGGCCGTTCAGCTCGCCTTGCGGCAAGCCGTCGAAGCTTTCGTCGATCACGTAAGCCGGAATGTCGGCTGGAAAGGAATCTGGTACTATGGAAGCCGACACGACGGATGACTCCCGCGATACGGCTCCTCCGTGAAACGCCACGATCTTGTAGAAATAGGAGGTATCCCCGCTCAGCCCCTCGTCCGTGAAGCTAAGGGCGGCAATGTCCCCGCCGATACGCTGGAAGCCGGCGGAAGGATTCTCTGACCGGTAAAGCCGGTAGCCTTCGGCTCCCGGTACCGCGTTCCATGTCAGACTAACGGAAGAACCGGACAATGGCGCAGCCTGCAAGTTGCTTGGCGCATGCGGGATATACGATACCTTGACGTCGTCGAAGCTAAAGGAGCTGTTTGCGTTGCCGGAATTGCCGATGACGAGCGTGTCGATCGTTCCGACGCCGGCATAGCGATAACTCCAGCCCGATACTCGCAATTCATCGTCGACATATACGTCGAATTTGCGCGCAGCTGTATCTACGACGACCTTGATACGATAAGGGACGCCAACTTCGATGCCGAGCATAATATCCGTTTTTGTCCCGCCATTATACCCCCACATTTTTCCTTTCTCGATGACAACGTGGGCGGCTGTGCTGTTCGAAGCCAAGGTGCCGTCCGCCAAAATCAGCGCGTTTTTCCAATTCGAGTCGTCTGCAATGGCCGTCACTTCTGCGATCAGCGTGCTGCTAAGCGGAACGTCAAACGTTTTCTCCGCAGCAGACGTGCCTTTGTCCACCTTGGTGAACATCTTTACGAACTGATTGCTCGAGGAGCCCTCTACGGGCCGCACGACGACCGAGTTGACGGGATCGCCGCCAGTGTTCACAATCCAGCCGTTCTGGCCGCTCAGGTCTCCTTGGCTCATCGCGTCGAAGTTCTCGTCAATGAGGTAAGCCTGGAGCCCGAACAGAGATGGAATCGCGGCAGTTGGACGGGATACGCCGCCCGCGTTCACGGCTGCCACCCGGTAATAATAATTCACGCCGCTAAGGATGTCGGAATCTGTGTATGCGTTGCCCAACGCCGGGGCAGCATTCAGCGAGACGAACGGTCCGTCCTTCGACTCCGAACGGGATACGTCGTAGCCGTCAGCGCCGGACACTGCTTGCCATGCCAGCTCGACGGCATCGTCCGTGGCGCTCACTATGCGAAGGGCGGTAGGCGCTGCTGGCAAGGTCCATATCGACAAGCTATTCGAGTCCGCCGAGAGGCCATCCGCGTTCAGTGCCACAACCTTGTACAGGTAATTATTGCCGCTCGCGAGTCCCGTATCCGTGTAGGATGTGGCGCCGGCAGAAAGACCCCATACGGACACGAATTGGCCCGTTGCAGCTTCGGCGCGATACAGCCGGTAGTCGTCCGCGCCCTCTACGGCGCTCCAACTCAGTGTGGCGGAGCGGTCTGTTACTCCGATAACCGCCAGTTCCGCCGGAGCCTCAGGTCCGACGGATGGCTCGCCAGGCGCGCGGAATCGCGCCTTAAAGCTCTTTCCGCCGGCGCCGTCCACGTAGATTGACAACGTTGTTGCGGAGCCAGCCGTTCCGACGCTCACGCCGGGATCTATGTAGGCGAGCGATCCCAACTCCATATCGAGCGTTAGCTCGATCGTTCCTTTATTCGCCATTGTGGGGTCGGATACCGATATTTCCGTCCCGGTCTCGTCCGTGCGAAGCATGACGGAGGCCTTCTTGTTGCTCGTCACGCCGGCAACCGTCTTCGCGGCATCTTGCCAGAAGTTGATGCCCATGGCGCCGAGGCGGTTCTCCCGGACTGCCTGCGCCTCTGCGCTATTTTCCAAAACCTCGATATTGGGATTGGAAGAGTAGCTTTCCGTCTCTGCGGCGGTCTTGCCCGGCAGCAGGACGTACGCGTAGGAACCGCCGCTAGGCGTAGTTCCATGGTCGAACCAAAGATTCATATAATTGCGTGTAAGATCCTCGAAGTAGGCCGGATCCTTAACGGGATCGGTGAAGTAGTTGTTGATGCTGTACCAGTTCGCGGTGCGCGACTCTCTCAGCCCGTTCAACTGAACGCCTCCGCCCGGAAAATAATACCCGACATCCGTGCCAGCAGCGTTGCCCTCGAGATGCACCCATGAGACGTCATCCATCGTTTCCGTCCAGCCAATCGAGGAGGACTTCGCTGTCCCGTTTACGGTCAGCGCATTCGTTCCGTCTGCGTTCAGCTTCCGATTGTCGACGATCGTCTCCACTGGGGCCGTGTCATTCGACGACTTAATGTCGGCGCCGAGGCTGACGACTTCATCGTCGAACATGAACCAGGACTTGCGGGCGGAGACGGAGGAAAGCGAATCGACGTAGTGCATCCCCGAAACGCCGTACAGACCGTCTACTTCAGTACCGCCGACCCAATTGGAGCCATTCTTGACATGAGGCGGCGTCTCGCTGTCCTTAAGCACCGTCGTGCCGGGTAACCGGTGGCTGTTGACCGTCGGCCAGAAAGCATCCGCAAATTGCTTCACATCGTCGTTATACAGATACGTCATGCCTGCGCCCGTATGCCACCCTTTCAGGTTTTCGCCGTTAATCAGCTCATAATTGCCGATCTTGTCGGAATACATGCCAATGGCGAAAGCAAAATCCGGTCTGCGATGCACGGCTCTCGCCATGCTGGGGTACTGCTTATTCAGGACCAACTCGCCGCGTGGCTGGATGGAGGCATCGTTCATGATTGCCTTAGTCTGCGACACAAGCTGAATGGAGCCGAGGGTGTTGTAGGGTGCGTCGGAAGTCGCTTCGAGCATCCATTGCTTAACCATTGCCTTGTATCTTGCGGCATCGGCTGGATCAGGCGCAGTGTAAGCCAGCCGAACGACCGCGGAGCCGAAAGCGCCCATCGAGGTCAATCCGCCGTTATCGATACGGGCGATATTGCGGCCGGTCACAATGGTCATCATGCTGTTGTCATAAAACAGCGGTTCAAAGGAGTTATAGACCCAGTCATAGATGTTGTCCAGGTTCGGATCGGTAATATCCCACGAGGAGCCTGCGACGATAGCCATGACCTTCGTCAGGTTGTCGAGCATCGAGACGCCATAGCCGCCGTTATAAGGAATGAGTGCCGTATGCATGACGAACGATCCGTCGGGATAAGTTCCTTCTCCTGACGTCACGTAAGGGAAGATCGGGCTGAGCGCACCCACGCCAAGCTGGATTTTTGCGCTGTCCTTCATAAGGATGCCGCTTGTGATCAGAATGTTGCAAGACCACACTCGGTTCGCCCCTACGTTGCCCGGGGAAAGCGACAATGCCTGCCAGTCCATTACGCCGTGCCAGTCTCCCAGTTGCTGCGGTGTCAGGTACTCGTAAAGGAGAATGGATACTTTGTTGATGGAGATAGGGGAAGCGATTTGCCAGTCATACCAGTTGCCGTAACCCCGCTTGGGAACGCTCGTGTTGTAGCGGTTCTCATACATCCAATCCATGCCCGAAATGATATCTTCGCGCAATTGGGCATTCCCGTAATAGACAGAGCCTCTCGTACCGTATGCGGTAGCCATCTTCTGCAACCGATCGTAGTTGCCGGATATATGGTTGGACTGCATGTCGGGTCCGATCTGGCTTGCGAGATCGCTCCACAGATAGGTGCGGTCGGCGCTTGTGTCCATCACGTTCCAGAACGACTCGGTAAATTCGTCAAGGCTAGCGATACGCGGTGCGATATCGGGGTCTGCGGGATCGAAGTCGTCACCTCCGGTGAGCTCTTCGTGCAGCCTGGCGCGCAGCTCATCATATTCGTCTTCGCCGCCGCTAGCCGAAGCGGCTGGGGCAGGGGAGAACAGCGGGTTAACGAGCAGGGCGATGACCACCATCACCGAAGTCCATTTGAAAAAATTCCATTTCAACGTCATTCCTCTCCTTTATCAATCCGATTGTCGGATGGGATGTAAACGCTTGCGGAAATGATATGAAAGTTGCCGGGGATGGACTGTTGCATCGCATGGATCCCCGGCTGATGTGTCGGTAGCAGGACATAAGGACAGGAGTACAAAAGGCAAGCATGCAAGAGACGGAGTTATCCTCCGCCCCCGTTGCCACTTGTTATGGGCTCAATAGAGCCTCTAGCCGTTTGGACTCTTACTTGCGAATGTATTTGAAATACTCGTCCGTGTGGATGATATTATCCTTGTTGTCCGCATAAGACTTGGCGTAAAATTCGTCGATTTTGGCGCCGCCTGCTTGCTCCCATGCCGCTTTAGCCTCCCCAATTGCCTTCTCGACCGTTTCGGACGGACCGCCGACAATCGCTTTCGTGTAAATGTTGGTCAGCGTGTTCTTGATCGTGTTCGTCGTTACGAGCATGTCGGCCGGCAGGGAAGGGGAGAACTCCATCTCCTTCCAGAGCGGACGATCTGGAGACAGGTACGCTTCGCGACCTTGCGCGATCAGATCCAGATAAGCCTGGTCAAGCGGCTTGGAGGGGTCCAACTGGTTGGAAAACTCGGCGCATTCGCCCATCAGGCCGGTGTTCGCCAGCATGTACATGTCGCCGTTGTAGCTAAGCTCCTGCTTGTTTTTCGCAGGGTCGATCGGCTTCGGACAGCCGTTTTCGCCCATTTTGTAGTGCTCGCCCTCGATGCCGAACATCAACGTCTTTGCGACTTCCTCGCTGCTCAGCCAATCGATGTAAGCCATAACCGCAGCAGGGTCCTTGGCCGTTGCGTTAATCGCGGCAGTAAACTGAACCGGCGTACCTCCCGCCGGAGCAAACGTGCCAAACTCGGATGCCGGCATTGGCACAATCATGACCTCGGCGTTCGGATTGTTCGTCATCAAAGTTTCGTATGCGTTGTAGCCGCCACCGCCTTCGAGGCCGCCCATGCCCCAGATGCCGAGCTTGCCGTTAAGCCAATCCTGCTGCGCCTTGGCGCCGTTCTGATCGGCAAAGATATCCTTGTCGACAACGCCGGCCTCGTACATCGCCTTCTTAAACTCCAGAACGGCTTGCGGACGATCCCACGAACGTTTTAGCTCGCCGCCCTCCAGGAAATATGCGTTAACCGGATCCCCCGGAATGTTGTTCAACTGGTAGAAGAAGTCCACCGCCTGGAACGTCGCGCCCAGCGTGTCGTTCTGTCCGTTGCCGTCCGGATCGCCTGTCGTGAACGCCTTGGCTACTTCGAGGAACTCATCGGTCGTCGTCGGCGCCTGAAGATTGAGCTTGTCGAGCCAATCCTTGCGAATCAACAGGAAATGGTTTGTCGTCATCGGGATTTGACGTCCAAAGAAATACGTTTCGCCATTATGTTTCGTCAGCTTTTGGATAATTTCGTTTTCCTCCAAAAACTTCTTGTAGGTGGTGGAATGTTTTTCGATCACTTCGTCCAGCGGGATAAGCTGGCCCTTGTCGGCAATCTCCCTCATGAACGCATTCGAAAATTCGAAAATCAGATCTGGCGCTTCGCCGGAGGCGAACAACACGTTCCAGCGCTCCTGCGAATTCGTTCTCGGAATCGGCACGAATTCGACGTCAACCGGCGCGTTCTCCTGAATCCACTTCGTCCAGCGGTTGTCCGTAATGGTGCCTTCGCCCTCCGGCACGTTATTTCGGTCATAGACCGACACCGTAATTTTCGGCTTTGGCCCTTTGCTAGGCTCAGCCGTGCCGCCTCCGTTCGTCGAAGGCTGGTTCGTTGCTCCCGAGGTCTCCTTATTCGTATTGCTACCGCTGCAAGCGGACAGCACCAGGCTGGATGCAAGCAGCAACGAGAAGGATAGCTGAATGGTTTGTTTCGCTTTCGATTTCGATTTCATCATGGCGATTTGATCTCCCCTATAATGTATTGACAAACGATGATGCCCCTTAAAGATGTTGTTCAACCGTACCGCTGCTGGAGCCGCCTCACCTCCCTTCATTGTACCTGAAACCGCGCAAGGCGATCACGGTTAGCCTTTGACCGCCCCGATCATAACCCCTTTGACAAAATACTTCTGAAGGAACGGGTACACAATCAGCATCGGGATGACCATGACGATGATACCCGCAGCTTTGACGCCCTCTGGCGTCAGGCTCATGGCGAGATCCGGCTGCACGTTAGCCAGCTCCTGCATCAGCGTCTGATTCATAATCATCTGCTGCACGAGCACCGACAGATTATGCAGATCCGACTTGCTGATATAGATCAACACACTCATGAAGGCGTTCCAATGTCCGACCGCGTAGAACAGCGAAATCGCGGCGATGGCCGGCAAGGACAGCGGAAGTATAATGCTCCAGATGAGCCGCCATTCGGAGCAGCCGTCTATGCGAGCGGCTTCTTCCAGCTCCTCGGGCATCGCCTCGAAGAAGCTGCGCAGCACCATCAGGTTCCATACACTCACGAGCCCCGGGAACCATAACGAGCCGTACGAGTTCAGCAAGCCAAGCGATTTCAGCAGCAAGTACATCGGGATGATGCCCGCGCTGAACAACATGGTAAAGATGATAAGGAACGAGAAGACGCGGCGGCCGATGAAATAGCGTTTGGACAGCGGATAAGCGGCCAATATCGTAAAAAACATGTTCAGCAGCGTGCCGACAACCGTAATGACGACGCTGTTGCGGAACGCTTGCAGCACGGGCGTCTCGTTAATCAGCGCTTTATAGGCAGACAGATCGAAATTGACGGGCCATAAGCCAACCGAGCCGGACGCCAGCGCATGTTTATCGCTTAAGGATAGAGAGGCGACATGCACAAGCGGCAGCACGCAGCTGAGTCCAATTAGCAGCAGGAAGAGAGCGTTGCAGAAGTAAAAGATTTTTTCTCCGGTGGTGCTTCTCATGATTTCAGCTCCTTTTCTACCATAACCCGTGGCCGAAGCGTCGGGCGATAAAGTTGGCGGTGACGACAAGCACCAGTCCGACGAGCGCCTCGAACAGCCCCATGGCCGTAGCCAAGCTGAACTGCGCCTGCTGGATGCCCATTTTGAACATAAAGGTGCTGATGACCTCCGAGATCTGGGCGACCGTATTGTTCTGGAGCACGTAGACTTGATCGAAGCCGACCTCCATAAGCTGTCCGATCTTGAGGATGAGCATGATGAACACGGTCGGGAGGATGCCTGGAATCGTAATTTTCGTCATCTGCTGCCACTTGTTGGCTCCGTCGATGCTGGCCGCTTCGTAGAGACTCTGGTCGATTGTCGAGAGCGCAGCCAGATAGATGATGGCGCTCCAGCCAGCTTCCTTCCATATGCCGGAGCCGATAAAGATGGCGATCCAGGACGTCTCGTTGTACAGGAACGGAAAGGTGAAGCCGAACAGCTTGTCGAGCACCTGATTGATCGTGCCGGGACTTTGAGAGAAGATCGTGATGACGATGCCGCCGACGATGACCCAGTTCAGAAAGTGCGGCAGATAAACAAAGGTTTGAATCGTGCGCTTGAACCATGCGCGGCGAATCTCGTTTAGCAGCAGCGCAAGGATAATCGGGATCGGGAACCCCGCTGCGATGCTGAGCCCGCTTAGCATAAATGTATTCCAGACGATACCGAGCAGCTGTTTGTTATTAAAGATCATCTCGAACATGTCGAAGCCGATCCATTCGCTGCCCCATATGCCATCTATGAACCGGTAGTTCTTGAAAGCGATCGCAAGTCCGAGCATCGGGTAATACTTGAAAACGGCGAAAAAAATCAGGATGGGGGCGAACATAATAAAGAGAGGAATGTTTTGCCTCCATATTCGTTTCGAGACAGGTGTTTTGATAATGCTCACTTCCCTTGGATGTAATGTGGCTTAATCATAGGACGGGGAAACGAGGCTGGGCAATATACACGATTTCATGAGGTTAACATGCTTGCTGAAGCGGGTATTCGGCTGTCGATATACATCTTTTTGCGAGATATACAGGCAATCGCGGCGGCAAAAAAAAGAACGTCTCCCGATAAATTCGGGACACGTTCTTTACGATGAAGCTAAATGTACGTCTTGCGGTATTCGCCCGGCGTCGTGCCGACGTTTTTCTTGAACGCCCGGATGAACGACATTTGATGCTGATAGCCAGTCTGCTCGGAGATGTCCTGGATGGGGAGGGCGGTTGTCCGCAGAAGCTCCTTGGCATGCTCCATCCTCACCTTGCTCACGTAAACGACGAACTTTTCGCCGAACTCGTCCTTGAAAATCGTGCTGAGCGTCGACGGATTCATGTCCAGCATATCGCTGAGCAATTGCAAAGAGAGGTCGGGATTGTTGAAATTCTGTTCAATATAGCTCCGCATGCGGTGAACGACGCCTTGGTTGCCCTTTTGCTGCTTGCGCTCCTGCAGCCGTTCCGCAAAATCGCTTAATGTACGAATGTAGAAGCTGGCCAGTTCGTCCAACGTCTCCAGAGTGTCATCCTGCTCGCTCAGGAGGGAGCGGAATTCGTCGTTCCAGATAGGCTGATAGTCGCTGGGAAGCTCCTTCATCTCGGAGTGGAAGTAATAATTCAGATAAGTGAGAATATCGGCAATTTCTTCCTTGGGCAGCATCATCGATTTTAATCCGGCGAAAAGGCCGGTCAACTGTTCCTTCCAGTCTTCGTTGCCAAAGCGAAACGACTGCGCGATCGTCGGCACGTACTGCAGATAGACATACAGATCGTCGGGTCGCAGCAGCTCGATCTCTCGATAGCTGATGACGCGGTTGCCGCCTAACGCGGACTTGTAGTCCAGCGCGCGTTCCGCGGTTTCATAGGAGGCTGCAATGTCCTCCAGACGGGAGAGGGCCGGGCCGAGACCCGCCGTTACGGTGAGATGCAGATGCTGCTCCAGCCATAAACGTATTTCGTCGTAGGCGGCAAGCACGTCCGTCTCGGATAGCGGCGCATCCGGTCCATCGATAGCAATGACACTCATCCGGTGATTGTTGATCCATTCCTGCCAGACCAGGAATCCTTTGTTGTTGGCCGTTTCCGCTATAACTTTTTTTAGCGCGTACTTGAACAAGCCCTGATCCTTGCGGGAATATTTGCTGATGAAATCCACGTATTTGTCGATTTCGAACAAGCTGACATACGCCCTGCCGAACCCTGCGCCGAGGCCGACCGTCTCCAGCTCCTGCGCCCATTTGTCCTTGTCGACCGATCCTTCTCCGCTGACAAGCTCTTGCAACAGCTTCAGCCTGCGGTATTCGCTGTTTTCCTGGTTCCGGCTCTCGTACGCCTGCGACGCCTCCATGATGGTGCTTAACGTTTGTTCAATATAATGAAGCTCATCGCTGGAAGGCTCGATGGCTTTGCTCTCCGCGAACCGTTCGTTGTATCGCTGGATGCGGGACATCATCGTTTCGATCGGCTTGTAGTTTCGGCGCGTTATGTAGACGACCCATGCGATCGCCGCCGCCAGCGCCAGGAAGCCCAAGATAAAATAAGGACTTGCGAGATAGGTCAGCAGCATGCCCGTGCGTCCGGTCTTCAGACCGCCTTGGTAGGTCCAGCCGGTATACTCGGACAACAAGCGGAAGTCCTGTTCGCCGAAGCCTCCGAAGCTGGCGTCGTTCCCTTCGTAAAGTGTCTTTCCGCCGCTGTCCGATACCCGCAGGAAGTTCATGTCGGACTTCCCGTATTGTCTCAGGAAATTTTGCAGCTCGCTGAGGCTTACGTTGACGACGAGCAGCGCGCGTCCGTAGATGTTGATCGGCACGCCCTTGGTCATCGAGATGACAGCGCCTTCGCTTTCCGTGTGCGAGAGTGTCCGGTAGGCGCGGGTGGTGCTCCAGGGATGCCGGCCGGTATCGCTTAGATGGGACTGAATGAATTCGCGGTCACCGAACGAAGCGAGGGGCAGCTTGGTCAAGTTGCTGACGATCACGTCGTCGCCGGCCCTATAGATGTACGCCGAATGAATCCACGAATGTGTGTTCACCATGCTCTGGAGCAGTTGGGACAGCTCGATCGTAAATTCCGGGTCGCTCTCCATCGCGACGAAGGAAGTCAAGGTCGGGTTGCGGGAGATTGTCTCCAGCATCATTCTTTCCGTCGAACGGAGCGACATCTCAAGCGTATTTTGCAAATTTTGCACATAAATGCGCGTTGATCGCTCGGCCTCCTTCTGGGCAAGATCGTTTAGTTGAACGATGCCGACGAAGGCGAACAGACAGACGATCAGCACGAGCACGGGGAGATAGGCTAACAGCAGCCGTCTAAACCAGTTTTTTCTCATGTTGAGGACTCCTTCCGCGCCTAGCATGCTTGACAGGCTGCTGGCTGTCAATATACATCATTTTAGGCAATATACTTTATTTGTTCAAGCCTGATGAGCGTCCGCGGAAAAGTGTATATAGACTGCCTGAGGCAAGTCGGCGTATGTTGAACGTACAGCAGGGGCACGATTTTCAGCCGGGCTGCGCACTCCGGGTTTTATTCCGGTTTAGAGGATTATATTTAGGAATATTTGGGAGGGTATGAATAGACATGGTCACGAATAAACCGAATTGGGCAATTGACGCTTGGGAAAAAGGAAAGGCGCGAGCCATCCGATCCAGCGCGCGAATAGGAGCGGGCTTCCCGCATGGATCGGCCAGCGGACAATATCACATGATGTCGCCGACCTATTGGACGGCGGGTTTTTGGCCAGGGCTGCTATGGCTGCTGGAGAGGGAACAGCCGAATGCGGAGCTGCGGCTTCTGGCCGAGCAGTGCGAGGCGAAGCTGGATCCGCTCTTGTCGCGATACGATGAGTTGAGCCACGACATTGGTTTTATGTGGACGCTAACGGCGGTGGCGAATAACAAGCTGACGGGGAATGCGGACTCGCGCAACCGGGGACTCGTGGCTGCCAGTATTCTGGCGGGAAGATTTAATGCGAAGGGACGGTTTATCCGCGCCTGGAATCAGCCGGAGCGCACGGGGTGGGCGATTATCGACTGCATGATGAACTTGCCGCTGCTCTATTGGGCGTCGGAGCAGTTGAACGATCCGCGCTTTCGCCATGTCGCGGAGGCGCACGCGTCTACGACGGCGGAGCAGTTCCAACGCGAAGACGGCTCCATCTTCCACGTCGTATTCTTCGACCCTGCAAGCGGAGAACGGGTCGGCGCGGCCGGAGGACAAGGCTATGCCGAGCACTCCGCTTGGGCGCGCGGCACCGCCTGGGGCATCTACGGCTTCGCGCTCAGCTACCGTCATACGGGCGATGCAAAGTTTTTGCAGGCGTCTGAGCGTGCAGCTGACTTTTTCGTCCGCAGCCTGCCGGAGGACCTGGTGCCGTATTGGGACTTCCGGTTGCCTTCGATCGAACGCGCTCCGCGCGACTCTAGCGCGGCGGCAATTGCCGCAAGCGGTCTGCTGGAGCTGGCGGCGGCCGGCGTTGAACGCGCCGAAGAGCATCGCGCGAACGCGCTCGCAATTTTGGAGTCGCTTAGCCGCAACTATGTACCGGCGGATGACGACGCGGAAGAAGGACTGCTGCTGCACGGCACAGGCAATCTGCCGATGAACCAGAACATCGATTCGCCGATCATCTATGGCGATTACTATTACATGGAGGCACTGTCCAAGGTGCTGCACGGCGGTGAGTCGTTCTGGAGCCCGGCTGTTTCGCGGGTGGAAGGCGTATCGGCGGGGTAAGGAGATAGCCGTAGCAGAGGTAACAGACAGTGGCAGCAGGGGACAATATCGTGCCTTGATGCCGCTGTTTTCTTTTACCACGCCAAGGACGGCGACAGCCGTTTCACCTTGCCCGCCCAATGCTTCTAGTCCCGGAATAACTTCTCCGCTGCCTAAAATTGGAAGACATGCTGGCCCTCTTGCAAGGGATACGTTTCATCGCCCCAAACAAGCGTGCCTGACAACCCCGGGGGCAGGGAGGCTTCCACAAGCCACTTCATCCCTGATGCGACGACTTTCACCTCAATAAAGCCATTCCTATGAGGAAGCTTGCCGTGAAGGTAGCTTAAAGCTCCCGGCTGCGGACGGATTTCAACCGCCGCGAAACCCATGGATGCCGGACGAATGCCGAGCAAATTAGCGTACAAATGATAAATGGGATGGGCGCCCCATGCATGGCAGTCCGAACGGCTATGATCCAGGAAAATTTCCGGAGTCGTTCGAAGACCGCGCTCTCCCATGCCAAGCCATGGCTCCAGTCTCGCGAGCAGTACGTCCGTCTTGCCACCGGCCGCCAACGCTTCGAACGTATAGTGATCGAAATAAATGCTGGTCCGCATGAGGTCGCCAGCCTGCAAGAATGAAGACATGAGGCGGCGTTTCAGCTCCGGTGCTAACGATCCGCACAAGGTGGCAAGCACCTGGGCATGTTCGGAAAAATGCAGATGCTCCGTATCATCGGCAAACATCAGCCTTTCCTCGTTCCAGAACAGCCGCTCGACCGTATCGCTCAACTGTTCGGCCAATCGGAGCGCTCTTGCCGCCAGCTCGGTTTCGCCCAAGTAGTCTTCGATTTTGGACACGAGCTCGAGTGTATAAATGATCAGCAAATTGTAGGCCGCATTCAAACGGTCCGGACCATGCGGCGGCTCGCCATGGCTCCAGGCACCCGATGGATACATTGGCCAGTCCAGGAAATTCCACGACACCGGCAGCTTGACCGCCCCGTTCGCCGAACGGTTGCACATAAGCCGCTCCAGCTCGTCCCGCACGCTGGCCATCATAAGTCGCACCCATTCGCGGTCGCCTCTCCAGAGGGCGTAGTCATAGACCATCGCCGCCCACCACAAGGAGAAGGAAGAGATATGCTTGCCTCCTTGATCCGGATATGCGCAGTTGACAAGGCCAAGATGATTGCTTCGGGATGCCCGGAACATATCCAGCGCTTTGCGCGGCAATCGGTCGTCGAGCGTGCTGACGTAGGTAATAAGCGATTGGATCCGGGTATCGCCTACGTACATGAGCTGCTCCCAATACGGGCAATCCATATAGGTTTCGTGCGCGCACATTTGCAATGTTCGGAACGACGCAGCAACCACCTGGTCGAGACGCTCATCTTGGCAAGAGAGGAAGCCTTCCATGGACAGGGGATAGCGGGTTTCCGTCAGTCTGAGCTCATGAAGACGCAACGCTTCGTCCTCCGTCTCCACGATGAGCTCCGCATACCGGCCCGCATGCCACCACAACGTATCGAATCGTCTGCCGACACCGCCGTCCGGACGGAACGTATCGCCGATGCCTCGAAACCATTTGCCGACTATATCTTCCCTATTCGTCTTCCGATGACCCTGCGCTTCGTCGTAAAAGGATTCTTCCCAGTGAAGCCGGATGACGGAGCCCCGCCCGCCTGACACGGTCAACTCGGGATAGAAGCAATAATAATTTCCCAAATCGATGACAACCCGTTTCCGGGTATGTGCCGAAATCTCCATCGACCCCCCGGCAAACAAGCCCGACCAGCTCGAATGCTCCTCCGGCAAATCGTGGGCTGCCTCAACGGGGCGTCCATCTGATTCCTTGATGCCGGCCTGCCCGACGAACCTTACGGAGGCCGGACGGAAGGATGTCTCCTGCATGGCGGGCAGAGACGCCGGGCGCATGTAACGCAGCACCGATGACAAGTGAAGCTGATTCGACTTTAAATAGACAGGCTCTCCGGCTTGAGCGGGAAGCCACCCGCCGCCTTCTCCCGACATGGCGTCCCAATCGAAGGAAGCCCCATCGATGTCCAGCTTGGCGCCCGTGCCAATACCCGATGGCGTCTGCACGAACCGATAGCCCGGCAGCGGCTTTGTTTCCCAATGGGCCTCACCGGTTCCCATCAGAGGCGCGAGCGCTTCATCTTCGGGACTTAGCAGGAATCCGGGCTGCACGCTGACCTGGGCCCATGGCTTAAGTTCTCCCAGCGACCAGCAGCGCGCAAGCCATTGATGTTCGCCGGCGGGGATTTCGACCTCATACGTTTCGTAAAACCAATTGATGCGATCACCGCGCTCGCTGCCTCGGCCGATCCGGTCCCGATCGAAATACAGCTCGTACCTTTCGTCCCCTGATACATTGATGCGTACGCGGCGTGATTCCTTTAAGTTAAACGTGCACCGATACATGACAACGAACGGAGCCGGCCCGGCCTCATGGCAGCTTATCCAGCGGCAAGGCCAATCCGGGGTTTGCTGCCAAGGCGGCGGTTTTATGTTGAATTGGTTCATAAACTCTCCTCCTCATTGAGCTAGCAGGTTAACCATAGCTGTTGCGGAGAGGGAACATCAATATACATTTTTCTAGGGGATTAACATGCCATCCATCCACGAACAGAGGCAGGAGTTGGGGAGTACTTCCCGAATACTATATCGTTAAACGTTTAGGACATAAATAACCCGGGATGGGATACGATGTTAATTTATTTTTTTGCATTGCTCGTCGCGGCTATCGTGCTGCTGGCAAGTGATCCTCAAAGCCGAACGAACCGGTGGGCGGCATTCTTTCTGTTCTTCGCGTCCATTGGAGGGGTGGCGGATACGGTCGAAGAGGCGGGACTGCACGGTGCGGCTGGCGCGATTGCGTTCCTCAACGTAACGGTTACGCCTTATGGGGTGCTGATGTTCGCCATGTCGTATGCCGGCGTGTTTGACAGATCCCGCAGGCCATATATTCTTCTAGCCGGGCTGCTGCTCCTGCCGGTGCCGGTTATGCTTGCCGCCGGTCTGGGCGATGAGGCAACGCGCAGGGATGACTGGCTGCTCCTGCTGTGGAGCGGGCCCTATTATTTGATAGCCTGTTGGCTGCTCATCATGTCGTTATGGCGGGAAAAGGATGCCCGCAAGAGAAGACAGCGTCTCTTGACGATGCTGCTGTTCGTACCTACGTTGCTGGCGGTTCTGATGTTCATCTATGTAGCAAGGACGTTTGCACCGGACTTTCCTTTCTTCGGTTATGTGGCCGCCTTCATCTCCTATTCGCTGGCGGCCGGGCTGCTGCTTGCGTTCGCCTACGGTGTATTGGGCGTAAGGCTGCGCTTCGAACGCGATCCTCTGGAGAGCGCCATGAAGGCGGCGAGCTCCGGGACGAATCTGCTCAATCATACGATTAAGAACGAGATCGGCAAAATCGCCATTAGCGCGGACAATGCGCGCCGTTCGCTGCCGCCTGGCGTCGACGAAGAGGTACAGCAGCATCTGGCGATTATCGAGCGATCTTCGGAGCATATGCGCGCCATGGTGGAACGGCTCCATGGCCGCACGAAGGCCATCGAGCTTCGGGAGGAGCCGGTTCGGCTCGACTTGCTGGCGAGCTCGGTCACGGAGGACTACCGCGAACGCGCCGAGCGGGCCCAAGTCCTTGTAGAAATTCATTGTCGGTGCGCTCCGACCGTAGTCTGCGACCCTGTGCATGTGAGAGAAGCGCTCGGCAATCTCTTGGCGAATGCGATAGAAGCGTCTCCTTCACCCGGAGGGAGAGTGGAGGTCGCTCTGAACGCGGGCAAACGAAACGTCACGCTGTCGGTTGGCGACAATGGTCCCGGCATGACGCGATCGCAAACGGCAAGGGCGTTCGAACCGTTTTATAGCACCAAAAATGGAGCGAATAATTACGGTCTGGGTCTCTCGTACGTTTATAATGTGATGCATGCGCACGGCGGATCGGCGGAGCTCTCGGGCAAGGAATCGGGCGGAGTGGCGGCATCTCTCGTGTTCCCGCGTAAGAAGGTCTTGCGGCAGAATGGAGGCGGGTAAAATGGAGAGGAAGACGGACGGCGGGAGCGGTCCCATTCGAATATTGATTGTGGAGGACGATCTTGACTGGATCAAAGCTATCTCTGCTTTTTTGAATAACGAAACCGACATGCTCGTGGTCGGCGCCGCAACGACAACGGATGAAGCGCTGCAACTGGCGGATACGCTGCCGTTTGACGTAGCGCTGGTGGACATCCAGTTGACGGCAGGCGGACACGAGGGGATCTACGCCGCTCTTGAGCTGCATCAGTCGCATGCGGCCAAAATCATCATGCTGACATCCGTAACCGATGAAGCCGTCATGACGCAGGCCTTTACCGCCGGGGCCGTCAATTACATCGAGAAGTCCCGCTACAGAGATCTTCCGGCAGCGATTCGAACCGCTTACCGCCATCCGGCGGCCATGGAGGCCTTACTGAAGGAGTTCGCCAGGCTGAAGCGCGAGGAGCAGCTCGGGGCGTTGACGCCGGCAGAGCGCGAGGTTTTCGAACTTATCGAGCAGGGGCATACGCAGTCGGAAATCGAGAGGAAGCTGTACAAGGCGGAGAGCACGCTTAAAAATCAGGTCAACAAAGTGTTGAAGAAGCTTGGCGTTCGGAGCAGCAAGGAAGCCGTGGAATTGGTACGCCGCAAGGGATTGTTCCGAAGGGGAGACAAGCGTTAGTCTTCTGCGGGTTGCCGCCATTAGGCTGACAAGCGCAATGGAGCGCGGCAGGAAGGTCGGAGTCATCCAAGATACACCAGATGCATCTTGCCCTGGAACGACCATTCGTTCGGCAAACTTCTTGATCTGTTCCGACCAAATCTATTTTCGGCTGGATTTTTTCCAGCCGATTTTTTTTATATATTAGGGTCAAGAGATGCGATGCTCTTGGCCTGATCATTGCCGGCAGTGGTTCAAGGTGACAAATTTATAGGTTAATGGGGGGATGGAGCGGGCTCGGCCGTATAGACTTAATCATGTTCAAGGAGTTGCTTGACACCAGATTTGTAACCGCTTTCTAAGGTTTGCCGCCAACAACGGCTAAGATTTGAAGGGAGGAAGGCTAACGATGCGCAACAAGCGATTGTGGATCAAGCTTCTGGCTGCGGCTTTTTGTCTGATTGCTCTGCACGGAGCGTCAGGTGCCGTTTCCGCAGAAGAAGATGCTAACCATTATTACATTACCCCGTATAATTTCAAATCATTTGGTTCATGGACGCTCAGCGGAGATTTTCTTCAAGGGCGCGTGACAGCCCCCTCGATCGGGGAGGCGAACGGTTCCGGCGGCGTGCCGGCCGTTGCGGAAGTGAATATCACCAATGCGGGCGAGTACCGCCTATGGGTACGCGATCGCGATTTTGCCACCAACTCGCCAGGCATCCGCACATTCCACGTTGGAGTCGACGGCGTACTGGCTAATAGAATGTTCGGCAACCATGGGCAGGAAGGCTTCCGCTGGACGGAGGTTGGAATCTATGAGTTGGAGCAGGGCGTGCATGAACTGGAGCTGCATGACACCTCCGGGTTTTACGCGCGCAGCGAGGGTTTTTTTCTGAGCGACGATCTCGATCTGGTTCCGCCGGAGGACAAGGAAGAACTACTGCAGATTGTTCAGCCTTACAATCCGTTAGATGAGCTGCCTTCCGCGGAATTCCCGGCGTGGGCCAAGGGGGCGTTTACGCCAACGAAGACGGCCGCCATCGAAAATGATTCCGTTAAAGTCGTCTTCTATCAGGGGCAGGGCAGCGAAGGCGCGCTTGTACAGAATGAAATCTATGTCAAGGATAATGGCCAGTGGCTGCTCGTCAAGGAGAGGAACGAGGAATTCGGCGTTTTGATGATGGCGGCTCTTCATAGCACGATGGGCGGCATTACGGACGAATATGCCAATGTCATTCAGCGGGTCCTCATTAACGGGTCCGAGGTGACGGGGCTGACTAGCGATTTTTTTCGCACCGGCCAGCCGATCTGGTTCATTCCTTCCGACTTTGCCGTGCTGGGCGCGGACAAGATTGAACTGAGCTTCCCGAGCGCGGAGGCCGAACTGAAGCTGCTGTTCGAGCTGGACGACCTAACGGACGATCCGAAGGTGACCGTGCAGGCCGAATTTGCCGAAGACGGCGCCTATTCCTTCTTGCTGTTCAGCGGCGACGGCGTGGCGTATGAGGATTACGAGACGGTGACGGCGCCGCTGCTCTACGTCAAGAAGACCGTGCCCGACCGGCCGGTGATGATACCGGAAAGTTTCCTGTTCACGCCGATGGCTACCTTGCATTACACGGGCAGCCAATCCAGGGTTCCCGGCAAGGTGCTGACCTCCGGCGTGGTGATGGACCCCGAGAGCGTGCCTCAGGACTACGCCTACCCGGATACATCGCATTTCGGCCTCGTGCTGCGAGACCAGGACGGCGATATTCGGCCGCAGCTTGTCGCGCCGATGTTCGGCAATGCGGACAGCCTGTTTGAAGCGGGCGACAGCTACGAGGTTTCCTTTCGCATTATTAATCGTTTCGCGTCCTGGTACGACACGTTCAAGCATGTGACCGGGGAGATGTACAACTTCACGGATTTGCGCACCAATTATTTTCATTCCGTCAACGAAGCGATCTATAATGCCACCGATTTGATGATGGATGACGATTACGGGGGCTGGGACCCGGTCAATATGGCGCATTACAATATGGAAGAGCGGGATATGACCACGGTTGCCAACGCCATGACGGCGGTGCAGCGGTACTTGCTGACGGGGGACGAGGACATACTCGACAAGCGGGCCGTGCCGACTTTGGCGTTCATGCTTAGCAGGCTGAATTATCATTTCAAAACGACGGGCAGCCAGGGCGGCTCCACCTATGCGCCGTCGCCGGCGCCGATCGGCGGGCCGGTTGCCAATTATTCCGCCGCAGTGTTCGGCGGGTTGTATGAGATGACGCAGGGTCGTATGCCGTCTCTGCTGGATACGGCCGTACGCACGGACGCGAAGACGGTCAATCTCAAGGGAATCACCGATCAGATGGCGATGTACAAGTATACCGGCGACCCCGAGCATCTACTTCGCACGAAGGCGCTGGCGGACAGATATCTGGCCTCGTATCCGAATGTGGGCGCGAACCGCGAGGTTCGCTTTGTGAACAGCTTTGTATACGGCGATTATATTCCGATGGTGGCCGCCTTCCTGGCTGCCTACGAGGCGACGGGCGAACAGAAGTATCTCGATGCGGCGGAGGACAGCGGGCGCTTGCTGGCAACGGGTATCTGGACGACGGGTTATCATTCCGATTATGCGACTACGAACTATACGGTGATCCCGGAGACGGCCTCTGTACGGCCCTTGTTCGCCGAGCGCTTCAATTATTGGTGGCACGGCGATCGGCAATGGCGGCTGGGCAACGTCGACGGGGAAGCGAAGCCGCCGCAGGAAGCGGGTCCGCCGCTTCAGTTGGAGAGCGCGCCAGGCTGGCTGCCGGCCAAGGCGGGCCTGGGAACGGAGCATCCGCGCACGCCGGGACACGGCAATGTGATCTCCATGAACAATTGGGCGGGCATGCTCGTCAAGCTGTCCGAGTACACGGGAGACTCATACTTCGAAACGATGGCTCGCAACGCTATTGTCGGACGTTATGGGAATTATCCCGGTTATTATCAGGACAGGTATCTGTTTCACACGATGAAGGCTGATTATCCCTATACAGGACCGGATTATACATCGATTTATTGGCATCATATTCCGGTGTTTATTTCGATGCTGGAGGATTTTCTCATCAATAGCGCATGGGCAAAGTCGGAGCGCAGCATAGCATTTCCCTCCCTGTACCAATCGGGATATGCCTATTTTGCTTCCAATCAATACGGACATGCGCCTGGCGTGTTTTACGAGGAAGAAGAGATGTGGCTCTGGCTGGATCGCGGCATTATCGAGCCCGATTCCGTGGAAATCGATTATTTGGCCGCGCGCAAAGAAGGCAAGCTTGGTCTTGCGCTGATGAATGAAGGCAACCTGCCGCGCGAGACGGTGATTGAACTGGGCGAGAAAGTGCCGGGTGGAGCGACGTATTCCGGTACGGCAACCGTCTATGAAGCTGACGGCACCGAATCGTCGGTGGCTGTAGTAGATGGGCAATTCACGCTGGAGATTCCCGCCAAAGGGATTCGTTCGGTCGTGCTGAGCATTCCGGGCATGCAGGCGCCGGGCTACGCGAGGACGGATGTCGAGTATTCCAACAACCTGCGCCAGACGGTAAGCGAGCATACTCGCGGCAAGGGGCATGTCATTCAACTCGAGCCGGATAGCTACTACGCGTATGTGTATGTATCGGATATGAACGACAAGTCCGACAAAGTGAGCATCAGCTATCAGGTGGGCAATACGACAAGCAACGCCGAGAAGGTCGGATACCCCTATGAATTTCTTATCAAGGTGGAAGACCCTAATGCCGTCTTTACATACGAACTGACGGCGGAGAAGGGTGGACAGAACGAGTCGCTGGGCGGCGGCACGCTGCATCCGACAGACTTCGCGAGTCCGGGCGTATCGATTCCGGAAGAGGGGCAATTCGAGCCGATCGAGCTATCGGTGATCACCTCGGGGACGGGAAGCGGACGTCTGCGGTTTGTCGTCGATCTTGATGCGTTCCCGTTCGCGGTCAGCGAGAATCTGCTGAAAGACTTGCGCGTCACCGGTACATTGACGCCTGCCAGCGGGCCGGCGCTGGAGCTGGACAGCACCATAATCGGCAATGAAGTGCGCCCTAACGGCACGACCGTGCTGGTGGTTCGACCGACGGACGAGGTGCCGCTGGTCAACTATCAGAGCTACGCCATTACGCTGACGATTCATCCCCGGCCTAAGCCCGGAAACTTTGAGCCGTTCGCCCTGTCGGTCATCAGCGCCGGACGGGCTTCAGGCCATAACCGCATGGTTGTTTCGGCCGCCGATTTTCCTTTCGCCATTGCGGGCAACACGTTGAGCGGGTACCGGGTGACCGGCGTGCTGAAGCATAAGACGAACGGCTCGGCTCTGGTGCTGGACAGTGTCATCAGCGGCAATGAGATGCGGGCCAACAATCAGACGGTCCTGGTAATCGCGCCGACCCTCGAGGTGCCGTACCGGGATTACAACGACTATGAGATCGAGTTGGCCATTCATCCGTTCGCGCCCGATGCGGCGCCACTTCCCGCGAGTGCCGAGCTCTCCCACAATCAGGGAACAGGCGGCATGGCGGACGGCTTCTACGATGTAACGATGAATTTGTGGTATGGCAACAACGCCGGCTTATATCAGCTTTATGAAAATGGGGTTCTGATCGATACGCAGTGGCTAACCATGAACTCGCCAGCGGCTCAGACGGCGGTTACGTCTGTGACCTACAGGGCGAACGGAACTTACCGCTACCATGCTCGTCTGGCCAATGCATTCGGCGAGACCGTGACCCCTACTGTAATTGTCGAGGTGACGGAGGCATCGCCCGCGCCTTTCGTCCTCTCCCACGACAACTGGGCGGGGAGCGGCGAATATACCGTTACCATGAATATGTGGTGGGGACGCAACGGAACGACGTACCGTCTCTTTGAGAACGGAGTTTTGATCGATACGCAGGCGCTGCCCGATCAATCACCGATGGGGCAGTCGGTTGCGACGGAACTGCACGGCCGCTCTCCGGGCGTGTATGCCTATCGGGCGGAGCTCGCTAACTATGCCGGCACGGTCACAAGCGAAGCGGAGACTGTGGTAGTAAACGGAGCTCCATTGGGCGAATAGCAGCACGCAGCGCGCCGCGGTTCAATGCGACGGCCGAGACTGATTGATACGACCAATGCCGAACCAGCCGGTATTGGCATATGGATCTAAAATTGAAAATCTATACGAAAGTGGCTGTCTCAAAATTAAGATTGTTCGCTTGTTGAAATAGCTCACTTGATGAATGAAACGTCAAAAATGAAGAAATGGCGGTGCTAGGGCGTTATCCCTTCACCGCCATTTCTGGCTTTTGGTCTATTGCCGCCTTCTTGAGCAGGTGATTTTGTTCAAATATAGGAAAGTATCAGTAAGTTTTTCTACTTGGCCTCTAGTTCTCGGAATGAAACTTTCTGCGCCGCCAAAGGACGGCGACAGCCGTTTCACCTTGAACGGGATGATTCTTGTTAGTTACACTTCGCCATTAACCAATCGCAGTTCCATTCGGCATGATCATATCCGGTTTCAATAGAATGACATCCCCTTCTTCCGGGACTCCTCCGAGCACCAATACTTCAGACTTGAACCCTGCTATGCGCCGGGCGGGAAAGTTAACCACGCATATGACTTGTTTCCCGACGATTTCCTCGGCTGTATACCGTTTTGTAATCTGCGCGCTGGAGGCTTTTATTCCAATTTCAGGCCCGAAATCAATTTCGAGCTTAATAGCAGGCGTTCTCGCTTCCGCAAAAAACTCCGCCTTCGCAATCGTTCCGACACGAATATCGAGCTTCATAAAATCTTCAATGACTGCCAACTTTTATTCCCCTCACTTTTAATGATTTAGACCAAAAATACAACCCCATGCCCAGTAATGTCAATAATCCGCCTAAAAACTGAAAGAACGATATGGTTTCTCCCAATAGCAGGTAAGCAAGAAAAATGGCAAGGATCGGTTCACCGATAATGCCGACCGAGATCGTAGTCGCCCCGATCGAATTCAGCAGGAGATTAAAAATATATTGTCCGAAAATAGTGGGGATAACGGCAAGCATTAAAAAGTAAGTCCAATCGGACGAGTCGTATCCCGTCAAAGAAACTTGATTCGCCAAATTGTACGCGAGCATGACGGTGCCGCCGATCAGAAACACGATGACACTGTACGCATTGGCAGGGATTTTGCGGCTGACTTGCTGCCCGGCGAGCAGATAGGCCGACACAAAGAGCGTTCCTAGCAAAGATAATCCATCTCCAATCAAAGCTGCTCTCGAAATCCCGATGTCCCCCCAAGCTATTGCGATCGAACCCAAAAGCGCAACGATCAGGCAAATCACGGTAAGCAGACGAGCCCGTTCTTTGAACCATACATACGAGCCGATCATGACGAATAACGGCTGCAAGGATAAGATTACCATAGAACTTGCAACAGAGGTATAGACCAGCGATTCCATCCAGAATAAGAAGTGCAAGCCAAGCAGGACGCCGGCAAGAATTACGATGCTCCAGTCTTTTTTATTCAAGTTCAAGGTGCGAAACGATCTCCAGGGCACAAAAGCAAGCATGATGAACACGGAAATAAACAATCTGTACATTCCGGCCACAGATGTGGGCGTATCCGAAAACTTGATCATGATGGAAGAGAAAGAGACGGACAAGATGCTGACGAACAACAAAATAAACGAACGGGACGAAGAAAGTTTATTGCATGCAAACATGGTTCCTCCAGATGCTAGAACAATTGCCTGTGCACGGAATTGTTAAGGTATGCTTAAGCTGAATATAATAATATCATCACAGGCTTTGATTTCGTGCAATAATATCTTTAATTAATATAGAAATATCGTCAAATAAAGGAGTTGCGGCCGCGTGGGGAAACCACTGCACGAAACCATCCAATATCCGGACGAAGCTTTTCCGTACATTATGTACACGCATACGAACGAAAGATCGATTCCCGATGGCAGGGGAATCAACGATCTGCATTGGCATGAAGAATTGCAGATGACCCTGGTGACCAAAGGAAAGATGACCATACAAATTAACGGCATCGATTATCGTCTGTCGACCGGAGAAGCCATATTTATCAATAAAAGCGTGCTGCATATCGTTTCCCGTCTAACCCATGGCGGCGAATACGTCAGCTTTAACTTCCCGGAGAAGCTGCTCGCCTTCTACCCGGACAGCGCTATGGAGCAACTTTACGTGCATCCGGTTACTCATTCTTCTTTACTGTCATTGATAATCAGGGGGGATTCGGAGTGGCATAATCAGATTCTGAACATGCTGTGGGATATGAAGCAGGAATTCGAGAAGCAAAAAGCCTGGGGATGGCAATACGAGATCTCCATTCGAACGGTACAGTTATGGATGATTCTTGTCTCAAATATGACATTGCCTGCGGAGGAGGCCTCCAAACATAACAGGCTTCAACAAGAAAGACTGCAAGTAATGCTTAGCTTTATTCACCAAAACTATACGGCCAGTATAACCTTGAAGGAAATAGCCGAGGCCGCGCATCTGAGCGTGTCGGAGTGCACTCGCGGCTTTAAGAAAAGCATTCACATGACGCCCTACTTCTACTTGGTTAAGTACCGCATCCGAAAAAGCCGCGAGCTGTTGGATTCCACGAATCTTTCCGTAACCGAGATCGCCAGGAGAGTTGGTTTTAATCACGTCAATCATTTTATCCAGTCTTTCAAAAGGCATTGCGATATGACTCCTAAGGAATTCCGTAACATTAAAAACGAGCAGAAGGAGACTGGTCGAGCTTGATAGCATACTGCAGGGTACTACGCCACGTAGTACCCTTGTCGGGTTGGGGACCTACGATAGTTGGAACTGCCGCGTTCGGCCGACTGGCGTTACAATTAGCGCAACAACCCGCGTGAAGGGAAGAACAGGGGAGAGCGCATATGAGAACGACGCCGATCTACGTGGAACTGGATATCGCGGCCGATATGGATGCTATATGGAGTCACACCCAGGAGCCGAACTTGCACCGGCAATGGGATTTGCGTTTTACCGATATTACGTATCTTCCGAAAGAAGGAGAGAACTCTCCGCAACGGTTTCTCTACCGTACTCGCATCGGCTTCGGGATTGCAATCGCGGGCACTGGCGAGTCAAGGAGCTCCAGATCAATCGCAACCGGAGGCGCGCTCTCCACGCTCGTATTCGAATCCGAGCAGCCGATTTCGCTTATACGACGGGGCGGCGGCTATTGGCGGTACAAGCCGGACGGCGATCGAGTAACCTTTAGCACGAAGTTCAATTATACGACGAGGTTCGGGATTGTCGGCCGGCTGTTGGACCGGCTGGCATTCCGTCCGTTGTTCGGTTATGCGACCGCCTGGAGCTTCGATATGCTGCGCATCTGGTTAGAGCGCGGCATCGCGCCGGCCGTTACGATTCAGAGAGCGGTCATTCATTATGCGTGCGTAGCGGTATTGTCTCTCCTGTGGCTGTACGAGGGGCTTCTGCCGAAGCTGATCAGTCCGGATAGCGGGGAGCTTCAACTCTATCGGGCGACCGGCTTGTTCCCGAACTTGGAGCATGTATTGCTGCCTTTGTTGGGAGTGGCGGAGATCGGCATGGGGATTGCGATAGCGTTATGGCATCGAAGAAGAGCGGTTTATGTCGGCCAATCTATCTTGCTCGTCCTGCTGGGGGGTACGGCGATTGCCGGAACGCCGGAGCTGCTGTTATCGCCATTTAATCCCCTTGTGCTGACTGTTCCCATGCTGGCATTGGCGATCATTGCCGCTATGACGGCGTCTGGCGTACCGATGGCCGGCCGTTGCCGTCGGAGGAACGAGGATGAGGTCAGCGCGGAGAAAGGAGGCGGCAGTCATGAAGTCTATCTATGAGAAGGCGCTGGGCGCCGACTTCTCCAAGCTGCACCCGCGCATAAGAGAGCGCTTCGGCTTTAGCAGCTCAGACCGGGTTAAGTCCGTTGGCCGAGGAACGATGGAGCGAATCCGTTACGCCAAGCTGGCGGCACTGCCTCTCTATGCGGGAACGAAGCGGCATATCATGTTTCCTCAGGGAGGGCGCGACATCCCCTTTACAATCGAGAATTACGCTTATGTGGACGGTTATGGGAGAGAGACGGTGACATGGATTCGTTCCTTCAAGTTTCCGAACGCCATCCGCCGTTTCGACGCGACGATGATCTATAGCGATAGTCGCGGGAGGATCGTCGATTATTTGGGCACCAAGCAGCATCTCGCGGTCGACCTGCAAATATCGGCAGCTCCCAACGGGGGCATTCGCATTCGCTCGGGAGAGCAGCGCTTCTACGAAGGACTGCTGCAATTCCGATTCCCTGCAAGTCTGACCGGCATCGCCGACGTCTGCGAATGGTACGATGATCGGGCAGACTGTTACCGGATTTCGGTCGAAGTAAATAATCCGTTGATCGGCACCGTATTCGAGTACGAGGGTTCGTTCCAGGCGAGACTGGCGGAGACGGAGCAGGGCGAGATTCCGCTCGACGTCAAGCCGCTGCGCGAGGAGCTTCGGGAGTAGTTGAGCGGTCAAGACCCGAATGGAGCGGGGAAGGGGCTGGTTAGCCGCGAACGGACGGAGACAGCCGTTTCACCTTGGTGCCAACGCCTTCTGGCGGTATTGCCTCGGCGTAATGCCGCTCTCTCTTCGAAATACATGGTAAAAGTGGGACAGATCGCCGAAGCCCGATTGAGCGGCAATCTCCGTCATCGGCCAGTCGGTGCCCGCGAGGAGCCGTTTCGCCTGATTAAGCCGATATTCCGTCAGCAATTGCGTCACCGTAAAGCCCGTTGTCGCCTTAAAGAGCTGCAGCAGCTTCGAACGCGACACGGGAAACCGTTCCAGCAAGCCGTCGATCGTAATTTGGTCGCGGTACGACGCGGCCATGCAGGCGACCACCTCCTGAATAAGCCGCTCGTTCGCGCCGCTGGCGAGCTGCTGCTCCGCCGGCGAATGCTGCAGCTCCCCGATCAGCAGCATCACTTCCGTCAGGCGATGCAGCATCGCGAGCTCGCGCAGCGGATCCGGCGAGCTTAGAAGCTCGGCCAGCCCCGCCGCCGCCGAGCGGGCGCGCTCGGATTGCGCCGCCGTCAGAAAGTAGTGGCTGCTTGTCGAGGAGCCCCCTAGCAACTGGCCGAAGGGGCTTATCTTCCATCCGCATAGCTGCCCCATTGTTGCCAGATAGGCTTCGTCTATCGTCAAAATATAGCGGCTAAACGAATCCTCTCCAGAGTAGGGATGATGCACGACGTTGGGGCCGATAATCGTAAGCGTCCCGGCATGGAGCGGGTACAGCTTCTCTTCGACGATATAAGAGCCGCTGCCGCCGAGGCACAAGTAGATTTCGCAGCCTTCGTGAAAATGCAGTCGCTTGCGGGGCAATTTCCCGGTTCGAAACTCGCAATGAACGGGATGCCGTTTCAGAAAGCTGTTCGTGACCTCGTCTTTTTCGTAAAGCTGCCGCGTCTCGTCTAAGGAGCTGGACACTTGTATCTCCTCCTCGCTTCAAAATCCATTTATCTGATTGATGATCGATCAGGCTTTCATTTGATCCCGATAAGCTTTTGGCGTTAACCCCGTTAACTTTCTGAACTGCTCGTAGAAGTGGCGCATGCCCAGGAAGCCGCAAGCCGCTGCGATATCTTCGATGTTGTCGTCCGTCGACAGCAGCAGATCCTTGGCGCGGACGAGCCGTTTGGCGTTTACGTAGTCGGTCACGGTCATGCCGGTCAGCCCCTTGAAGACGCGGGCGAAGTGGCTGGGGCTGACGTCCGCGCGGCCCGCGAGCTCCGCAAGTCCTCCGCAGCCGACGGGATCGCGGTTCATGTCGCGCAGCGCCTGCCGAATCCAGGCAGGTCCGAAGCCGACGGAGGCCGCGGCGGGGGCGGCGTGTACGGCAGGCAGCCGCGCGAGCTCCAGCAAGAGGCGCAGCAGATGGAGCCGGATAGCATGTCGGTAGCCTGTCTCCTGGCGGGCCATCTCTTCCGCCATTGCGCGGAGCAGAAGCTCGATGCCGGCATGATCGGTCTCCGCCGGGGTCAGTTTGTAGCGCTTCTGCCCCCTGGCCATGTTGTAGCATTGGAGCGGCTCGTATCGATCGCCGAGCGAGTCGGCCTCCACGAGTGGAGGCGAGAAGAACAACGCGGTCGAAACGATGGGCTCGTCGGCGGACGGGAACGCGCGGTGCACGGTATTGCCGGGAATGAGAAACAGGTCGCCGGGGCCTTTCTCGTATATGGTATGGTCGATGAAGAAGGACCCCGTGCCTTCGTGGATGTATACAAGCTCGTAAAGGTCATGCAGATGGTCCGGCCACTCGTTGTCCGAATAGCGTACTCCCTTGTAGACAAGCTCGAATGGAAAGACGGGATCGAGATGGAACGGTTTGCGAACAGGCTGCAAGAGGCAAGCCTCCAATCCGGTTATTGCCCTCAATATATCAAAATCGGACATATTATTGCAATGCGGCGACATTTCATTTTCCGATTGGCGTTCGTACAATAGAGGGAGAAGAGAGGAGTGATTGCAGCATGCGCATTGATGCCCATCAGCATTACTGGACGATGTCCCGGGACGATTACGGATGGATCACGCCGGAGCTACCGGTTCTGTACAGGGATTTCCTGCCTCGGGACCTGGAGCCGGAGCTTGCCAAGCATGGGGTGGCCGGCACCATCGTCGTTCAAGCGGCACCCACCCTTGAGGAGACGGAATATTTGTTGTCTCTGGCAGACGGTTCGGATAACATTTTTGGCGTAGTGGGCTGGCTGGATCTATTCCATCCCGCTCACAAGGAGCATTACGAGCGGTTCCGGCAGTATTCCAAATTCGTCGGCTTCCGCATCATGATTCAAGATATGCCAGATGCCACGCGCATACTGGAGCCTCCTTTCGTGGAGGCGCTGCGTTTTTACTCCGAGCTGGACGTACCCGTCGATCTGTTGGTGACAGCCGATCAATTGGACCCGCTGCTTGAACTGCTGGATGCCGTTCCGAACCTGCGGGGCGTCATCGACCATATCGCCAAACCGCATATTGCGGCGGGGACGCTGCAGCCGTGGACGGAGCAAATGGAGCGGGCGGCGTCTCATCCCCGGTTGTACTGCAAGCTGTCCGGCATGGTGACGGAGGCCGATCATCGGACTTGGAGGCCGGAGCACTTCGAGGCGTATATCCACCACGTTCTGGCCGTCTTTGGCGAGGATCGAGTGATGTTCGGTACGGACTGGCCGGTGTGTCTGCTTGCGGCAAGTTACGGCGAGGTTGTCGGTCTGCTGGAGGGAGCTCTGCCGAAAGACTGGGGAGAGCGGTCGCGGTCCAAGTTGTTCGGCGAGAACGCAAGACGATTCTACAAGCTGCAAGAGACGGAGGGATCGCGATGAAATATCGTTTGCTCGGCAAGACCGGCCTCGAAGTGTCGCGGCTTGGTTTCGGCGCTTCTTCCCTGGGCTCCGTGTTCCGTCGGACGGATGACACGGAAGGAATTCGCGCGGTGCATGCGGCATTGGACGCCGGCATTAATCTGATCGACGTATCGCCGTATTACGGAGCGACGAAGGCCGAGACCGTGCTGGGCCGGGCTATTGCGCAGACTTCGCGGGACCGCTTTTACTTGTCCACGAAAGCAGGCAGGTACGGCGAGAACGCGTTCGACTTCTCGGCAGCGCGGATCGAGTCGAGCCTGGAGGAAAGTCTGCGGCGCCTGAATACGGATTACGTCGATATGCTGTTCCTGCATGACATCGAGTTCGTGGAACCGGACATCATCGTGGGCGAAGCCATTCCTGCCTTGCAACGACTGAAGGAGGAAGGCAAAATCCGGTTCGCGGGCATTTGCGGACTTCCGCTGGCTCTATTCGAGCAAATGCTGCCGCAGGCCGACGTGGATGTCATCATCTCGTATTGCCATTATTCGCTGAACGATACTTCGCTGCTGGGACTGCTGCCGCTGCTGGAGGAGCGCGGCGTCGGATTGGTTAACGCTTCCCCGATCTCAATGGGGCTTTTGAGCACAAGAGGCACTCCGGATTGGCATCCCGCAAGCGCCGAGCTCAAGGAGACATGCCTGAGAGCGGCTCGGCTCGTGGAGGAACGGGGCGAGGACATCGCGAAGCTGGCGATTCAGTTCTCGACAGCGGAGGAGCGTATCCCCACAACGCTTGTCAGTACGGCCAACCCGGCTAATATCGCGAGAAACGCGGCATGGACGGACGAGCCGATGGATCCGGAGCTGCTCTCCGAGGTGCTTGATGTGCTGAAGCCGGTGCATAACGAGACTTGGAACAGCGGTCTGCCGCGCTACAACGAATCGACGGGATCGTTTATGACAGAGGGAAAGTAGGGACATAGATGAAGGGAATCGTATGCGAGGAAATGGAGTCGTTCCGCATGAGGGACGATCTGCCCGAGCCGGAGCTGACGGAAGGACATGCCATCGTCGCCATTCGGAGGATCGGCATCTGCGGCACGGATTATCATGCGTTTAAGGGGAAACAGCCCTTCTTCCAGTACCCGCGTATACTGGGTCACGAGCTGTCCGGCGTTATTGAAGCCATAGGCGGAAACGACCGCGGATTGTCGGCAGGCGATCGCGTGGCGATCATTCCGTACTTGCATTGCGGCAAGTGCCGGGCTTGCCGAAGCGGTCAGACGAATTGCTGCGCGGAGATGCGCGTCATCGGCGTACATCAGGATGGCGGAATGAGGGAACGCATCTCCGTGCCGGTGTCCCATCTGCTGAACGTGAATTCTTTGTCGCTGGACGAAGCTGCTCTAGTAGAGCCGCTAGCCATAGGAGCGCACGCGGTCAGACGAGGCGGCGTCAGGCCGTCCGACACGGTGCTCGTTATCGGCTCCGGCCCCATTGGGCTGGGCGTCATGGCTTTCGCCAAACATGCAGGCGCCCGCGTCATCGCGATGGACATCTCGCGGGAGCGGCTGGACTTCTGCGCCTCGTGGGCGGGGGCCGACGAGCGGATCGACGCGTTGGCGCCGAACGCGAAGGAGCGGCTAGCCGCGCTTACGGACGGCGAATATCCCGCCGTTGTATTCGACGCTACGGGCAATTCTAAGTCCATGGAGAAGGCGTTCGAGCTGGTCTCCAATGGCGGCAAGCTGGTATTCGTCGGTCTTGTAAAAGGCGAGATCGCCTTCTCGGATCCCGAATTCCACAAGCGGGAGCTGACGCTGATGGGCAGCCGCAACGCGACGGCGGCCGACTTTCAGCATGTGCTCGACGTTGTCGGGCAAGGTTATCTGGACATGGGCCGCTTTATTACGCATCGTTCGTCGTTGGAAGGTATGATCGAAGCGTTTGGCGATTGGCTGGATCCGGCGTCGAAGGTAATCAAGGCCGTTGTAGAAGTATAACGCTGTTATGACCCAATAAAAACCGAGCTTGCACGGATATCATCCGGGCAAGCTCGGTTTATTTGTCCGATGTCTTCTTGCCAGGTTCGGAAGTTGAGGTTTGGCCGCAACCTTCTTACACTTGGGATCGTCAGGAAGTTGACAATTAATGATTTATTCAATCTAGGGGGAAGCACGTCTTGGTTTTCAGTTCAGTCATCTTTTTATTTTATTTTCTGCCCCTTGTTCTGGTCTTGTACTTCGCTTTTCCGTTCAAATATAAAAATATCATTCTATTGATTTTCAGCTTGATCTTCTACGCCTGGGGCGAGCCTCGATATGTATTTCTCATGATCGCATCCATTCTTATCAACTACGGCTATGGCATTTGGATAGATCGGTCGGAGAACAGCGATAAGAAGAGGGTTTATATACTTGCTACCGCCATTGCGGTCAATATCGGGCTTTTGGGTTTTTTCAAATATGCCAACTTCGTCGTTGATGCGGTCAATGCCGCCTTGCATACGGATTTTCATCTACAAACGATTCCGCTTCCGATCGGTATTTCCTTTTATACGTTTCATGCGCTGAGCTATCTCATTGATATTTATCGCAGACAAGAGCAAGCCCAGCGGAATTTGTTCAAATTATCGTTATATATTACCTTTTTCCCGCAGCTAGTAGCGGGTCCGATAATCCGTTACAACGATGTCGCCAAGCAGTTGAGCCGCCGCGTCTTCTCCTCCACTCAATTCGCCCAAGGCATCCAACGGTTTATTCTGGGTTTGTCCAAAAAAATTCTGCTGGCCAACCCGCTCGGCGCCGTAGCGGACACGATATTTATGACATCGACATCCGACCTTTCCACAGGCAGTGCGTGGATTGGCATTATAGCGTATACGCTGCAGATTTATTTTGATTTCTCGGGCTACAGCGATATGGCGATCGGTCTGGGCAAAATGTTTGGATTCGAGTTCAAAGAGAATTTCAACTATCCCTATATCGCCAAAAGCATCTCGGAGTTCTGGCGGCGTTGGCATATCTCTCTCGGCAGTTGGTTCAGGGACTACGTCTACATCCCGCTGGGTGGAAGCCGAGTGTCGAAGTGGAAGCTGTGCCGCAATCTACTGATCGTGTGGGCTTTGACGGGGTTCTGGCATGGAGCCAGCTGGACTTTCATGGCTTGGGGCATCTATTACGGGGCGCTTATCGCTTTGGAGAAATTCTATCTGGAGAAGTGGCTGTCCAAGCTCTATCCGTTCAATCATGTGCTGGTGCTGCTGCTTGTGATGATTGGCTGGGTGTTCTTCCGAGCCGACAATTTCAGCTACGCAACAGATTACCTGGCCGCAATGTTTTCTTCTCGCGGCAAAGAGATTTTTGATGCCCAGGCATTGTCGCTGCTGTCTTTGAACTGGTTCTATTTCGCTATTGCGGTTATTGTAGCCATGCCGGTATATCCGCTGTTGCAGAAACGGAAGCTTCATCCTTCGATGGGCATTGTACGCGAAGTTGTTTCATTGATTTTCTGCTTTTTCTTATTTGCGCAAGTGATATTGTATCTGGTTAATTCGACGTACAATCCGTTCTTGTATTTCAGATTTTAGCGTGATGTCCAACAAAATCAAAGTTATTAGGGAGTATCAACTTGAACAGAAAGTTAGCAAGTGTCTATATCGGAGCCTTCCTTACCATAATATTCGGATTTTCTATAGCCAGCGTGGTCATGCCGGACAACAGCTTCTCGGCTAGCGAGAAGAGAACGTTAAGTAAGTTGCCGGCGTTCAGAGCCTCTTTGCTCTTCTCGCGAAGCTTCTTCGAGGATATGAATCAATATGCGAACGACCAGATTGTGCTTCGCGACGAGATGGTGAAGATGTATCAACGGCAGCAAAACTCCAAGGTGTTCAACGCGATGCTGTTCGAAAATTTGCTCCGTCCTGCCCCTTCGCCGAATTCGGAGAATGGGACGATTGTGACGGATTCACGTATTGTGTCGAAGCTTGTGCTGATCAACAAGAAGTGGATATTTCCTGTTCCCAGCAAAAACGTCTTTACCAAACAGATTGACTCCGCGACCGCAAAATTGAACGAAGCGGTGAAATTTGCTGTAGAGCAAGGAACCGAAACGTATTTCGTCTTCAATCCGTCGAGAACGAAAGCATTAATGCATCTGTATCCCGCATATTTGAAAACCGATGCTTACAGCATGTCCAAACAGTATTTTTTATCCAAGCTGGATTCTTCGGTGAATGTCGTGGATATCGGGAACAAGTTCGATACGTTTAAGAAGGCGGAGCTGGAGGAGATGTACTTGGAAACCGACCACCATTGGAATGTAAGAGGCGCCTTCACCGCTTATCAGGAAATGATTGAACAAATCTCGGGCAGGTCGCCTATCTTCTCGGATGAGCCTATGGCGTTGGACGATATCCACATCTCTCAATTAACGGACGGCGCGTTCGAGGGCAGCTATAACATCCAGATCAACGAAATGATCAATCCGAAGAAAGCCGACCGAACGATCATTTACGAGCCTCGAATCCCCTTCTCCTTCTCGCATTTCGAGGTCATTAACAAGGACGGTTCACAGACGATCAAATCGTTTGACGAGTTTTACGGATTCAAGCGGGGTCGAAGCACCTATACTTACGGGGCGATCTTCGGGGGCGACCGCCAGAAAATCGTATATGAGAATTCGCAAGCGAATAATGATTTGAATGTCCTGCTGCTGAAGGATTCGTTTATGAACCCGCTTACGCCATACTTGGCCCAACACTTCAACAAGCTGACCGTTCTGGACAATCGGTATTATACGGAGTTCAGTTTGCGGGATGTGCTCACCCAAGAGCATTACGATATGCTTATTATCGCCTTTCACGACGATAATCTGTTTAGTGGCAATTACGCTTTCGAGAAGAAAGCGGAATGATTGGGCCCCGCGAGTGGTTCTGCCTTGATAGTTAGTAGAATAAAAAAGAAGCTTCCATCCGATTTTGGGTGGAAGCTTCTTTGTGCGCTTTGGGGGAGCCCGATTGACCGTCTTTACCGGTTGAAATGCCATACCCGCAGCTTATTATGCCGCCAGTCCTTGAACGGTCGGCGTCTGCGAGCTGCCTAGTGAGCTTTGGATCCCTCTTTGGCTTGCAGCTCGGCGATCAGCTTGTCTCCTTCGACGTCGAGGTTCGGCAGCAGGCGGTCGAGCCACTTCGGCAGCCACCAGGCTTTGTCGCCGAAGATGGCCATGACGGCCGGCACCAGCGCCATACGAACGAAGAACGCGTCGATCAGAATGCCAAGCGCGAGCGCGAAGCCGATCTGTTTGATCATAATATCATGCGTCAGGACGAAGCCGGCGAATACGGCAACCATGATGACGGCGGCCGCGACAACGACTCGGCTGGCTTGGTCGTAGCCATGGATGACGCTGTTTCTGCCGCGATGGCCATGCACGTACGATTCGCGCATGGAGGAGACGAGGAACACCTGATAGTCCATCGCGAGTCCGTACAGAATACCTGTCACGAGAATCGGAATGAAGCTCATAAGCGGTCCGCCGGTATCCACGCCGAACAGATTGCTCGCCCATCCCCATTGGAATACGGCGGTCGTAATGCCGAACGTGGCAAGCACGCTAAGCAAGAAGCCGACCGTCGCTTTGATCGGAACGAGAATGGAACGGAAGACGAGCAGCAGAATGATCAACGACAGGATCACGATAACGCCGATGTAGGTCGGGAATACTTCCGCAAGCCTGCTGGACATGTCGATGTTAATGGCGGTGAAGCCCGTAACTCCGAGCGTTACTCCGTAGTTGGCGGCGATTGCGGAATCTTTTGCGCGAAGCTCCTGCACGAGGTCCTTCGTCGCCGTGTCCGTAGGACCCGTCTTCGGAATCAGGCTGAGAATGGCGATGTTGCCCTCCGCGTTCATCCCCATCGGCTGCACGACGGATACGTTTTCGTTTTTCTGAATTTCCTGCACGATGCCCCCGAGCACCTCCGGAGCGATGACGCCTGCGGAATCCTTTGGCTCGGCGACGATGAGCAGAGGGCCGTTAAAGCCTTCTCCGAAACCGGCCGAAATCGCATCGTAGCTCTGGCGGGCGGATGTATCCAGGTTCGCGCTGGCGCCGGACGGAATGCCCAGCTCCATCTTCGCTGCCGGGATCGCCGCTGCGCCCAGCAAGACGATTACCGCAAGGATTACCGGCCAGCGGAACTTCACGATGCCTTTTACCCATGCGTCGGCGACGCCATGTTGTTTGGCTGCCGCTTTGGAACGGTTTTTCTCGCGTGCCTTATCGGAGCAGATACGTTCGCCGATCAGACCAAGCAATGCCGGCAACAGCGTAAGAGCGATCAGCACGCTGAGAAGCACCGTAACCGAAGCGACGAGAGCCATCATGCTGAGGAAGGAAATGCCGATAACGAGCAGGCCGCACAAGGCGATGATAACCGTCAGACCGGCGAAGAAAACGGCGCTGCCTGCCGTTCCGACCGCGCGGCCGGCGGCTTCGCGGGCTGTCAGGCCTTGGTCGAAGATGAGTCGGCGCTGTCTGTTTACGATAAAGAGCGCATAGTCGATGCCAACCGCCAGTCCGATCATGAGGGCCAGAACAGGCGTGAACGATGTCATCGTCACAAAGGTGGAGAGGGCGAACGCGCCTCCGACGCCGATCCCTACGCCAAAGAGCGCGGTGATGATAGGCAGGCCGGCAGCGACGAGCGAGCCCAGCGTCATAACGAGAACGACGGCGGCGATCAGAAGCCCGAACACTTCATTAATGCCGATAGGGACCTCGACAGCCTTTAGCGAGTCGCTTGGCAGCGCGGTAATGCCGCTTCCGTCGACGGATTCGGTAACGGCTTCGACCACCGTATCCGTTACGCCTTGCGGCAGCGAGTTCTGCTGCACGGTGAATTGGAATTGGAACAGGGCGATGCTTCCGTCCGTTGCGATCAACACGCCTGGTACAGGCATCCCGTTGATCATGAGCGGCATGTAAGGAGGGAGTTCGCCGCCTGCAGAATTAGCCGCATCGGCCGCTCCTGCCGCAGCGCCGGCGTCAGCGCCCTGAGCAGCATTTTGCGCCGCATCAGCTGCGCCGGCATCTGCGCCTTGAGCGGCCCCCGCCTGGGCACCGCCTTGCGCGGCTTGCCCTGCGCTCAGGTCCGCGCCGGCTGCGGCCGCCAGCTCGGCGGGATTAATAATGTACTCGAGCTCGTACACCTTGCCCACGGTCTCGGTAATCGTCGCGATGCGTTCCGGCGTGTCGAGTCTCTCGCCTTCAGGCGCGGTGAAGAGAACGCTGGCTTGGCCGCCGGACGCCTCCGGCAGCTCTTGCTCCAGCTTGTCGAGCACCTTCTGCGACTCCGTGCCTTCAATCTTCATCTCGGAGCTGACGCTCATGCCGTTGATGCCGAGCATGGCGCCGACGATGCCGATGATCAGAATCCATGCCGCGATAAACGCCCAAGGCTTGCCAAAGGCGGATTTGCCGATACGATACAATAATTTGGACATGCAGTTAGTGTCTCCTTTAATAGCTGAGTTTGAGCTGAATAGATTTCATCCGAATACGTCAAACGTTATTCGGTTCAATAACCTTTGGACTACCTCGTTAGAAGCCATTCCGCAAGTAACGGAACGCCGTATCGAAGTATTCGTCGAAGGATTGCGCTTCGGGATCGTTGTCGGGCGATTCTCCCGGCAGCAATACGCGAAGCGTCCCGTCCAGCAGCGGCACAATGGTGGAGCATACGGAGCCGGCGAGCAAGTAAGTATAGTCGGGAGGATGCGTCTCCCTGAACAAGCCGGTCAAGAGATTCTGGGCTTCCCGCTGCAAGAGGTGAACAGCGCCCAGGGTGTAGGGTTTCAGGTTGGGGTAACTTTTGGACAGGGTAAAGAGCTGCTTCATTCGGCGCAAGGATTCCTCCGCCAGCTGCATCTTCACGAACTGGTACATGGCGTCGATGGGCGAAGTGGAGTCGGGCATCCGGTTCAGCAGCTCGTAGAATTCGCTGATGTCGTGATACGGCACCGACGCCGTAGCGACTGCTTCTTCCTTGCAGGAGAAATAGTTCGCGAACGTGCGGCGGGAGTATCCGGCCCGCTGGACGATATCCTCCACGACGAAGCCGTCCATCCCGCGTTCCAGCGCCAGCTGAAATGCGGCTTCCGCCAGAGCGTGCCCCGTCGCTTCTTTTTTGATTTCGCGCAAATTTGATTTGTTCATTCTTTTCAGTCACCTCCGCTCATCAAGCGCCCATCTCATAGAAGTCTGAATCCAATATAACATCGAGTTTGCTCAATGAGCAATATTGCACAATGGGCAAATATTTAATATATTGTGAACGTTTCACGATCCAAGCCTCATTGTTCTAGCCTCTGACACATTGTCGAGAGTATACGTTTATCTGCTAAGATGGATTTTGGTTCCAGCCGGAAACCCCTTATAATAGAAGCAGACGATAACGACATGGGGCAGGTGACAATGCCATGCATGAATCAATCATGGTCATCGAGGACGAAAAAGCGATCGCGGATGCTATCGCCTATGCCTTAAAGCGCGAAGGGTATACGGTGGAGGTCATCGATCGCGGGGATCTGGCGGCGAAACGGTTAAGCGAAACTCGGCCCGACGCCATTATTCTGGATGTGATGCTGCCCGGCATGGACGGCTACGACGTGCTAAAGAAGCTGCAGGATAAGGGACAGATCGGCGTCATCATGCTGACGGCCAAGGAAGACATCGTAAACAAGGTGCTAGGGCTGGAGCTCGGGGCTGACGATTACATGACGAAACCCTTCGATATGCGGGAGCTGCTCGCGCGGCTCAAGTCCCTGCTGAGGCGGATGCAGGCCGTCGGCGAGAAGAAGGAGCCGGGAGAGACCCAGCTTGGCGGAGTGAAGGTGCATGTCGCAAGAAGATCGGTTGTCGCGGGAGAACAGAAGCTGGAGCTGACGCCCAAGGAATTTGATTTGATGGCGCTGTTGGTCTCGAATCCCGACAGAGTGTACGCAAGGGAGCAATTGCTGGACCTGGTGTGGGGAATGGACTATTACGGCGGTACGCGTACGGTGGATATCCATGTGCAACGGCTTCGCAAGAAGCTGGGACCGGATCATGGCGAGATCATCCAAACCGTGCACGGCATCGGCTACAAGGCGTCCGGAGGATACAGTGAGAATTAGCATCAAGCTGAAGTTCAGTCTGTTCCTCGCCGGTCTCCTGTTGCTTACGGTAATCGTGCTCAGCCTACTGGTCTTGCAGGGAATCGAACGGAATCAGCGCGCGCAGACGGAGGGGCTCCTCGCGCAGCAAGCCGACACGGCGAACGTCTATCTCTACCAGTCCATCATGGCGGCATCCAGCAAAGTGCCCGAGACTTATCTAAAAACCAAAGGCGCGGAGTTCGGCGAGCAACTGGAGAAGCTGGTCAGCGGGCAACCGGTCGTCTTGTACGATGGGAGCGGCTCCGTTACAAGCAGGAGGACCGCGACTCCGCCATCCGTGAGCGTCAAGCAGACGCTGGCTTATGCGCTGGAGAACAAGACGGCTTACTTGGTGGAAGGGGACTCCATGTATTATTTGACCCCTTTGCGGGTGTTGGGCGAGCAGGTCGGCGTCGTCCAGTTCTATTATTCCCTCGGCGACCATCAAGCCTTTTATGACGAAATCAAGCAGTTGTTCATCTATATCGGAGCCGGCGTATTCGTGCTTAGCTTTTTATTGGCTTACTTGTATTTCAACTCGTTCGCTCGGGGCATCATCAGGCTTAACGATACGGTAGGCCGTATTCGGGAGGGACAGTTCGGGGTACCGGTCATCAAACGCAGGGACGAGATCGGCGAGCTTGGAGCCGGCATTGCCGCCATGAGCGAACGTCTTATGCTCACGATGCGGGATAAGGACCAGGAGCGGGAGAAGCTGTCGCTTGCGGTTCGCAAGCTGTCGGAGCTGGACCGTCAGCAGAAGGAATTTATCGGCAACGTTACTCATGAGTTCAAGACGCCGTTGACTTCCATTAAAGCTTACCTTGATCTGCTCGACATGTATCCCGACGACGAGGAGCTGCTGACCACGGCCAAAACCCACATTGCGGGCGAGACGCAGAGGCTCTACGAGATGGTGGAGAAAGTGCTGCAATTATCGGCGATGGAGAAGTACGATTTTGAATACAGCAAGGAACGGCTCGAGGTTGCCTCAACGATTGGGTCGGTGCTGGACGGCCTTAAGGGAAAGATGGACAAGTTCGGGCTTACGCTTACGACGGACTTGCGCGAAGCTTATATAGAAGCCGACAAGGATTACATGAATATCGTGCTGGCGAACCTGCTGGACAACGCGATCAAATACAACAAGGCAAACGGCCGCATCCGCGTCAGCAACGTCGCCTTGGACAATGAGGTCGTCATCGAAATTTCCGATACGGGAATCGGCATTCCGGAAGGGGTAGCGGATAAAATTTTCGAAGCGTTTTATACAGTGGACAAAAACCGATCAAGGGAGCATGGCGGCGCGGGGCTAGGCCTGTCGCTCGCGAAGCGTTATGCCGAGACGCAGGGAGGCGCCATCTCCATCGCGAAGTCGGATGGCAGCGGCACGACGTTTCGAATCGCGTTCCCGATTCAAACCCGATAAGATTGTTTACAACTTGGAAACAACTCTTCGTTCATTTGCAACAAATGGTTGGTATTGTAAGCATCAAGGAGGCGATCACATTGAACAAAACAAAATTAGCCATCATGGCATGCGTACCCGCATTGCTGCTTACAATAACCGCTTGCAGCGAGGATGACGGAGGAAACCGCGAGATCATTCGGGAGCCAGGGAAAACCATCACCGTCATCGATAATGGGGGCAAGACTCCAGCGGCCGGACCGGCCATTGCGATAGGGGGCATACAGCGATACGAGAAGGTGGATATATTCGGCTGGGTGGACGAGGACACGGTCATTATATCCAGGGAAAACGAGAAGTTGGCGAAGATGGAGCTGTCGGAGCTGTCGGATTCCTACCCGCGCAGTCTGTACAAGTTTAATCTGAAGACGAAAGAACTCGTGCCGCTGAAAGAACAGGAGAACGTCTTTTTGGGAGCGGCCAGCTTGTCGCCGGACAAAAAACAACTGATCTACCAAGAGTACACGCTTGGCGATCCCGTTTTTTATGTCATGGACCTGGAGACGTTGAAGTCGTTCCGTCTATCCGGCGAACCCATCGGAGGGGCTATGAGCGCCAGGTGGACGGACGATGGCAGCGTCATTGGCGCCTCGTACGCCGGCGGGGCCTTCACGGCTACCAAGGGCGGAGACATTGCAAAGATGCCGGAGCTGGAGGAAGAAGGAGCATTGTTCCTCGTCGCCAAGCTGGGCAGCAAGGTCTTGTACAACTCCAATGCGAATGAGACGTTAAGAGTGCTGGATCTGGACACCAAAGCGATCAAGGACATGGGATTGGGCGCCGTGAGCAACGTCATTCCTTCGCCTGATGGGAAGCAGCTGCTGGTGGAACAATACGAAGGCTCCAAGGTGAAGCTGTTGCTCTGCGATCTGGACGGAGGCAACGCGAAGACGATTGCGGAAGGAGCGGAGCTTGGCGGAATCTCCTGGTCGGCGGATCAGCGGCTGATTGCATACGGCATGCAAGCCGAGGTGAGCGGCGCGACAGTCAAGGGCCTGTACGTTCACGATTTGCTGTCCGACGAGGTAACCCGGATCGCGGCCGACGTCGAAAACGTGGCAAACACCTCGTGGAGCCCGTCCGGCGACGCGTTGTCTTACTCGGTGTGGAACGGCAGCGGCTACGAAAGCAGCGTCGTCGAGATTCGTACGTCGCACTAATAATAATACGGGGAAACGGAGTCTACGAACTTCGTGATCGCCTGGCGAGAGCAGTGGTCGGGGTGCAGCATCTACACCCCGACCACAACATTATTTTCGTACATGGGTGCTGCTCCGTAAATTGTGCAGTACCTCTTCGGTGATCGGTTTATTCAATTGGTCCATTGTACATAAAATTGCTCCTGACCCTTGTATGAGTTCCGCCCCCGTCAACCCCGATAAGAACGTCTTCCGACATGATCTTGAACACCTCGTTTTTTCTTTTTTTTATTGAATATTATACCAGAAGAATAGGGCCGTTAATGATTATCAAAAATATGGGGATAAATGACTCATCTATTATGGTATCAGTTTTTATTTAGGTGTATATACTAGTATATACATTGAGCTGGAGGTGTGATAGAATGCAAGAAAGAAATCAAAAAAAGGAGGATGTCTCCATGTCGACGACCGTGCAAAAGTGGGGGAACAGTCTAGGTATTCGAATTCCTAGCCAAATAGCTGAAAGGATAGCGATAGGCCAGGGATCGGAAGTTGATTTGATTGTGGGTGATGATCACACGCTCATCGTGATACCAAAAAAGAAAAAGCCCACATTGGAAGAGTTGTTGGCGCAATGCAAGCCGGAAAATCGACACGACGAAATTGATCTCGGTATAGAAGGGAAGGAAATGATGTAGATGAGTGCGGATCGAGGAGATCTGGTATGGATAAACTTCAATCCCCAAACCGGTCATGAACAAGCTGGGAGAAGATCTGCAATCGTTTTGTCTCCAAAACCATTTAATGAAACGACTGGTTTTGTTTCTGTTTGTCCAATCACTCATACGGTAAGAGGATGGGGGTATGAAGTGATGTTGCCTGAGGGATTGGTATTTAACGGGGTGATTTTGACGGACCAGGTCAAAAATCTCGATTGGCGAGCACGGCGTATAGATGTCGTCGGTAAAGCTCCCGAAGAAGTAGTCAATGAGTGCCTGGATAAAATACGCACTTTTTTGTAAGTTGGCTCCATTTTGTAGATAAATTCGCCGTTCTAACAGATCAATTCGAGAATTCTCCCTCCTCTTGAAGGAGGGAGATGAATCCATGGTTGGCATCCAACGCTGATGCTGCGCCTAATAGTTGATGTCGAGTAGTGGATACCTGTTAAAAAGGTTCGGTAGAGTGATACGGTGACACGGAAGGGCCATCCTGCGAGGGATGGCTCTTTGCTCGTCTTACAGTGGTATTAGAGGTATTGTTTTAACTTTATAGTATTGATCTGCGATCGAACATCGATGGACATACAAAAGTGACAGTTATCTAAATAACTGGGTGTTTACGCGCATTTATAAGTACACTAAGATAGATAGAACTTTTGTGAGAGTTGCTGTCAAGGAAGGAGTTAGAATGGGGGGAGCAGATGAAAAAGCACATATTTTTTAATTCGTTGTTTGCTAAATTACTTTTGAGCTTCCTATTGGTCATCATTGTCCTTACTGTAATGAACGGAAGCGTTCTGCAGATTTTCAAACACCAGACTAAGCAAAGGATACTGCAATATAATGCAGTGAATTTACAGACGACGGTCACTCAATATGAGCGAAACTGGCAGGAAGCCGTGAAAACGCTAGTGGGAGATTTGTTATCCAATCCGACCGCGGTTCAACTTTACCGTGAGCAAAAATTCGATTATTATTCCGCGCACAAGTTGTACCGCTCGATTAGTGAAATGGTTTTGCTCCAACAGGAGTCTTATCTGGAAAACCTGATCGTAATTTACTCCAAGCATATGATGGCCGTGGAAATCGGGGGAGTGAAGGATGCAAGAGATATGTTTGCCCATCACATGATCCATCAGCAATATGACTACCCGTCTTGGGAAAAGTATGCTGGGGCTACCCATTTTTTTGATATCCTTCCCGCGGCAAACTTTGACTCCAAACGAGGCGATCAGTTAATCAAAGCGGATAAAAGTTTGGTACCTATGCTGGTTAAAAATCATTTGTATCCGCAGATGTACGGCATTGCTTTTTTCGACACTCAAAAAATGCTCAATCATTACCAAACCTCGATCAACGATCGACTAATGATTGTCGATGGAAACGGCGAAATTATCTTCTCGAATTTTGATATGTCGACGGAATTGTTTGCCGAATTGCTGAAGGCCGATGATTATTTGGAAGACGGGGATCGTTATTTTTTTCATCAAAAAGGCGAATTTAGCGGACTGACCTATGTGCATGTTGTGCCAAGCGCTTGGTTGAGTTCGGAAATGAAGCAAATCAATCTCTTTATCGCGGGCATGATTTTTCTGTCTCTATTAATAGGGTTAACGATATCCTTCTGGTTTAGCCGCCGCTTTCATCAACCTGTAAAAAGTATTGTGGAAGCCCTGAAATCAAGAGAGGCGTTGCAATTAAAGGATAGCGGCATCATGGAATTCAGTTTGATCGGAAATCGAGTATTGCAAATCCAGCAAGATTTGCAATCACAGCAGTCACGGCTGGCATCCCACGCTTTTGCGAACAAGGCGAGGCGCATTCATGATGATTTTTCGGCCTTGCAGGATATGCAGTTGATCGACGAGCCGTTTCACATTCTTTTGTTCGAAATTGAATATCGCCAGGAATTCGCCGAACAGATTGCTCAGGATGAAGCTAAACCTATTTACTACATCCGTGAATTTATTGCTTGTCAATTCGATACTTGGGGAGAACGTCATTTGACATTTCAGGTTGAGTCCAACCAAGTTGTATCTCTGATATTCGCCACGGAGGATAAGCAGGATTACTATGAGAAACTTGAAGGTTTGAAGCATATATTCGATCTGGATCGGGATGCGTATCTCATCACGATCGTGTTGGGAAAACAATATCGCTATTTCAGTGAAGTGAGCTATGCCTATGAGCGGATCCGTCAAATCGCCGCTATGCGTCAACTTGGCCTGGGAACGCAGATTTTGCGTGACGAGGAGCAGCAATGGCAAGAAATTCCGTATACCTTTCAGCAGGATCAGGAGCTCCATGTGTTTCTACAAAGCGGCGATATTACTGGAATCCGTAAATGGACGTATAAAATGATTGCTTATTTGGAACGCCATCAGGCAAACGCCCGACATTACAGGGATTTTTCCTTCAGTCTGGTGCAGCGCGTCAATCGAAGCATGCTGGCGCAAGGGCTGGAATTAGAGGCGTTGTACGGGGTGGAGGAACAATTAAGCGAATGTTATGAGCAAAACGATTATTTGCATTTTTTTTCGAGATGGCTGGATTCGCTGCAATCTATTTGCGAGAAACGGAAGGACGATTTCGATCCGATTTTGCAAGAAGTGTTTCATTATATTCAGGAGAATTACGCTGCAGAATTGACGCTGGAGCGAATGGCAGAGCGGCTTAAGCTGTCTTCGGGTTATTTGTCGGTTTATTTCAAGAGGAAAAGCGGAATGAACTTTTTGGAATATCTGAATCAAGTACGTATTGAGAAAGCGAAGGAACTTTTGCAACTGACGGAGCTGAAGGTGCAGGAAATTGGAGAAAGGGTCGGTTATACGAGCAGCAATTCTTTTTTCCGCATGTTTAAAAAGTGGACGGGCTTGACGCCGGGAGATTACCGTCGACAAATGCATGAGCAAGCGGACGGATCGAGGGAGAATTCCTAAATTTCAATGCGTGTGTCACTTTTTTTATCTGAGCCTGATTGATCTGCGAAACGGCGATAGAGATAAAAAACTGCCGATTTCATGGAAGCGGACTTGTCGCTAGAGTTGTTAACGAAGGCGATTTTAAAAAAGGAGGAGTAACAATTGGCAACAAACGCGATGAGAAAAAAGGGTTGGGCAGCGGGGCTGTTTTTGCTGACAGTCGTTTTGGTTGTAACGGCATGCAGTAGCGGCAATCAGAATCGACAGGAGGAGGCAAACACGCCAACGGCAACAAGCGAATCCGGGGGAACAAAAAAAGCGCAAATGGTCAGCGTATTTATGGAAAGCAATCAGGCTTGGCCGTTTCAGGAGAATTGGCCGATATGGGACTGGATTGAAGAAGAGACCGGCATACGCGTAAAAGCGGATTTGGCGGTTGGAGGTCGGCAGGAGGCTTTAAATTTGGCGGTAGCTTCTCAGACCTTGGCCGATGTTGCATTTGGCAGCACGGATATCAACACCCTTGGTAGAGACGGAGCATTTCTTAATGTCGCGGAGCATTTGGATAAGCTCCCTAACCTGGTCAAGTTTTTTGAGGAGAATCCGCAACTCAAAGAAGCTGTGACGATGCCAGGAGGGGAAATTTACCTGGTTCCGCGGTTTGGCTCGCAAATTACCGATTATCGGATTTGGTTTAACCGCCAGGACATTTTTGAACAGCATCAACTGAAACAACCGACCAACTGGGAAGAATTGTATGAAGTCAGCAAGCAGCTGAAGGAACTATACCCGGACTCGTATCCGCTTATGTTCCGTCATGGATTAAGCACGTTGGCCGTAATGGCCCCGTCCTTCGGAACAACCAACCGTGTTTACCGCGATCTGGACACGGGAGAAGTGCGATACGGACCAACCGAAGATTCGTTCAAAACTTTGGTCGAATGGATGAACCGATTCGCCGAGGATGAGCTGATTCCTCCGGACTGGCTGTCGATGGACTATAATGCTTGGCTGCGCTATATCAACAACAATCAGGGCTTTATCGCCATTCAGTTTATCGGTCAGAAAGAAATCGTCAACAATCAAGGCACCGCAGGATATTGGGAGTATTTGATTCCGATAGCGGGATCTGAGAGCAAACCCTATATCCCCAACCATTTTTCGCTTAGCGGCTTTGGGATCAACGCGCAGGCAAGCAACCTGGAAGGCGCTTTGCAATTAATCGATTTTATGTATTCGGATGAAGGCATGCAGTTGTTAAGCTGGGGCAAGGAAGGCGTCACTTACGAGCTTGTCGACGGTCAAAAAACTTTTGTTGACGGGATCGCACAATTTACCGATTTGCGAGTGGATTACGGCATTATGACCGACGGTTCTTTTATCCGCTTTGATCCGGATGCGCTGCTGGCGTTAGTGGACGAAAAGGAGAAGGACAGCTATATGTTGAGCGAGCAATATGAGGATCCGGCGATGCATTTGCCGCCTAACTTTACGTTGGAGGAAGAGGAGCTGCTTGCTCAATATTTGCCCAACTTGCAAAAGCATCTCGATGAAAACATCAGTCGGTTTATTATTGGAAGCAGGCCCTTGAGCGAATGGGATCAGTATGTGCAGGAAATGCAGAAGCTGAATCTACAGGAAGTTGTAGACATCTATGAACGGGCTTGGAACCGGCAAAGCAGCTAAGTTTCCGTTCTGTTCGCCATGCGGGTTGCGAGGCAAATTATCGGGCAATCCGCAATGGCCGAAGCGTGAAAGTCGAGGAGCGATATCATGACAGAAATAAGGCATCTTGCTGTGGTAAGACGAGTAATCCGTGATAAATATTTATTGTTGCTGGTGGCACCGACCTTATTGTATTTGCTGTTATTCAAGTATATTCCGATGTTTGGCATCGTTGTTGCTTTTAAGCGCTACAACTTAAGCAAGGGTGTTTGGGGCAGTGATTGGGTGGGGCTGCGTTATTTTCAACAGTTTTTCAGCAATCCGGATGCCTATGAAATCATTCGAAATACGTTTCTGCTCGGAGGATACAAGCTGTTGTTCGGATTTCCGGCTCCGATTATTCTTGCATTGCTTTTAAATGAAGTCAGAAAAAAGGCATTCAAACGTTTCGTGCAGACGGTGAGTTATTTGCCGCATTTTATTTCAACCGTTGTTGTAAGCGGAATGGTCGTTATGTTTCTTTCCCCGACAAGCGGGCCCATCAATCAATTGCTGCAAGCGTTCGGTCTCAAGCCGATCAATTTTCTTATGCAGGCGGAATGGTTTCGAACCATTTATGTCGCCTCGGATGTATGGCAAGGCATCGGATGGGGCTCCATTATTTATTTAGCGGCGTTAACTACGATTGATCCCCAATTGTATGAGGCTGCTGAAATGGACGGCGCAAACCGCTGGAAGCAAACATGGCATGTTACGTTGCCGGGGCTTGTGCCAGCCATTGTGATTTTGCTCATTCTAAACGTTGGCAGCATATTGGAAATCGGCTTTGAGAAGGTTTTTTTGCTTTACAATCCAACTACGTATGAAACAGCGGATATTATTACCACCTATGTATACCGGATGGGCATTATAGGCGGTAATTTCAGCTACGGAACGGCAGTGGATATTTGCATGGGGCTGGTCAGTCTGGTATTTGTGCTCGTTGCAAATTCGATTAGCCGCCGATTGACCGAAAATAGTTTATGGTAATGAAGGGGAACCAGGTATGAAAATATACAGATTCAACCCGTACACCATGGTGCGAACGTTTTTACTGATGCTTGTTGTTGCCGTGACATTGTTGCCGTTTCTGTACATGATCAATGTTTCGCTGAGCGGAACCGGCTATGTCCTGCGAGGCGAAGTATCGCTGTGGCCCAAAGGTTTTAATCTGGACAGCTATGTGCAAGTGCTGAACGACAAGCGCATAGCGATCGGATACAAAAACACGCTGATTTACGTGGTGGCCGGAACGGCTTTGTCGCTGATGCTAACAACGATGGCCGGCTATGCGCTATCGCGCCGCCATATGGTCTTTAACAAGCCGATCATGGTTTTGCTGCTGGTGACGATGCTGTTTAATGGCGGCATGATCCCGACCTTCCTTGTTGTGCGCAGCTACGGTCTTGTCGATACGATGTGGGCAATGCTTTTGCCTGGCGCGATCAGCGTATGGTATCTCATTCTGATGCGCACATTTTTTCAGGCCATTCCTAATGAAATGATCGAATCCGGGAAAATGGACGGGCTAAATGATATCGGCATTTTCATCCGCCTTGTTTTGCCCGTATCGCTGCCGTCTCTGGCTACGATCGGCCTGTTTTACGGAGTGGGAATATGGAACAATTTCTTCTCTGCCTTGTTGTATTTGCGCAGCGAATCTTTGTTTCCGTTGCAAGTGTTCCTGCGGAACATCGTTATGTTGGGCCTGGACTTGGGGGACAACATCACTAGAGGAAGCGATGCGGAGGCCGTATTGCCCGAGGCATTGAAGTATGCCACTATTATCGTTTCCACGTTGCCGATTATGCTGGTATACCCGTTTGTTCAGAAGTATTTTGTCAGCGGCATTATGATTGGTTCAATCAAAGGGTAACGAGGGAGGCGTATTTATGTCGTCTATTAACGGAAATCTGCCTAAAAGCGCCATAGAGCCCAAAGAGCCGCCAGCGTGGTGGCGGACCGCGACCGAGAACATTGAGTATTACGTGCAGCAGCGCGTTCGCCGCGGCGAGACGGCGCAATTGGCTGTCTCTTCCGGCGGGAGCGCCATTTATCGAGTTTCTTATGGTCAAAGTGAACCGGAGCTGCGCGGCCGCGCAAATTTTAATTCCGCGATCGGGTCCGGGTCGGAGGACGCGTACATTCGCAAGCGGGAACGGCGCTTTCCGGTATTGATGATATTGGCGGGCATCCATGGGCATGAAGTGGAAGGCATGATTGCCGCTCTGCAGCTAATGGAAATTATTGAGCAAGGACGCGATTTGCTCGGCCGGGATTGCCGGGAATTGCAGCGGAGGCTTGAAGCGCTGCGCATCGTTATCTTCCCGCTGCTCAATCCGGATGGGCGTCGCCGGGTGCCGCATGCGGGCTGGTGCGGATGGCCGCAAGCCGAGATGACCAAATACGGGCAAGGTACGCGTCAGGACGGGACGTCTTATACCTGGCGTCCTTCCAAAGGGGTACATCCTATGAAAGGGGATGTTGGCTTGCTAGGCGCTTATTTCGATGATGCCGGCATCAATCTGATGCATGATGAGTGGCCGGCTCCGATGAGCGCTGTTACGCAGGCGCTTCTTTCGGCTGTTGCGTCGGAAGGTCCGGATTTGCTGCTAAATTTGCATAGCTACCAGTTGGCTTCCCCGGCGTTTATGCCGCTAAACTATGTGCCGGTGTTTACGCAGCAAGCGCAGCAGGCGTTTGCCCGCGATTTTGCGTATCCTGCGATGTTGAGGCGGGGTGCGCGTCCGGGAAGCGTGCCGCCGGTTCAGGCAGAAGGCGAATCGCCGGACAGTGTGGCGCCCTTTAACTTGACGAGCATGTGTTATCACGTAGGAGCCACATTGCCTTGCACGTTTGAATCGCCGCATGGCATAGCGGAAAATCCGCATACCTATGAGCAACTTCACGATCTTCATCTGGGGCTATTGGAAGGCGCGGTCGATTATCTATTGCGAAATAGGAGGGAATGGGAATGAATGGGCATCGCTTTCAGCGGCAAGGATCCGCGGTTGTCGTTGCGTTTGCAATCCTCTTTACTTTGCTTGTTTCTCCATTGGCAGAAGCATCGAGCGCAAGTTCGCAGCAACAAACGTCATGGACTTGGCCCGATGGTTCGGGCATTGTTGTTCCTTTTCGCCCTGCCGATCAACTGGTGACGACACAAAATCCGCCGGATTTCAGTTGGCCGTACATTCGGGATGCGGACAAATATGAGTTGCAGGTTAGCGAACATGAGAGTTTTGCGATTGTCAATTACGAACAGGAGCTGAGTGTAAACTATTATAACTTCCCATTTACTTTCCGTAACGGAACGTGGCATTGGCGAGTACGTTACGAAAAAGACGGCGTTTATTCCGTCTGGACGGAGCCGCGTCAATTTCGGATTACCCAAGATGCCGTACCGTTCCCGGTATTGCCTGTAGATCAATTACGTCAATTGGTACCGACCGGACATCCGCGTGTTTGGGCGACGGCAGACACCTTGGAGGCGTTTAGATCATTGGCTGACGGCACCGGAGCGGCCGTTTATGAGAACAAGCTGGCTAACGCGAATACTTACATGAATTTGCCGCTGCCGCCGGAGCCAACGGCGGCTACCCGAAACGACGGCACTCGCGATGCGAATCGGATGCTTGACACCGCTTTTATTTATTTGATCACCGGGGAAGAAGCGTACGGTCAGAGCGCGCGGGCGCAGCTGCTTAATATTGCATCGTGGGATCCATACGGCGCAACTGGTTATTCGAGCACGGATCAAGTGCATCGGGTAATTAGCTTTCGATCGGCGATGGTGTATGACTGGATTTACGATATACTTTCGCCAGCCGACAAAACGACAATTCTTAATATGCTGAAAGTTCGGGGAAATATCATGTTTGCCGACCTGGTTGAAGGCGGGACGCCGATTGTTGATTTTCCCTACAACGCGCATGGCTGGACTTCATACGGTTTTCTTGGCGTAATGGCCGTTGCGCTCTTGCATGATTTGCCGGAGGCGCAAGCCTGGTTTGACGCCGTCGTACCTTCCTATATCAATTTGTTGCCGACCTGGGGAGGAGAAGAAGGAGGTTGGGCGCAAGGCACAGGTTATTGGCGCGTATCAAGCATTTTTAACAAAGATTTTATGGATGTTTTGTTGTCGGCAACCGGATTTAATTTGTACGAAAAAGCGTATTCGCGGAACGAAGGGCGTTTTCCGCTTTATATGTTTCCGCATGGCTCGCCGCGCGGGACATTTGGGGACGACAGCGAAGCCAAGCCCGGAGGTTACAATGTCTCTCTGTTGAACCGCTTGGCAGATATGCTGGATGACCCGGTGCTGCAATGGGGAGCACGGGCAGTAGGCACTCCGCCGCTTGGCGATATGTATGATTATTTTTTTGGAAGCGACGATTTGGAAGCGGTTCCGCCCATCACCTGGCCCAAGGCGGCGAAGTTTGATGATACCGGCTGGGTGTCTATGCATTCCGAACTATATGATCCGGAACGGATTTCGTTATATTTCAAATCGAGTCCTTATGGCAGCTTTAATCATAGCCATGCAGATCAGAACAGCTTTATTATTGACGCATATGGAGAATCGCTTGCTGTGGATAGCGGGTATTATGATGAATACAATACCTCTCATCATGGCGGGTTTACGAGGCAAACCTTGGCGCATAACGCCATCACGTTCGATGGCAAGCAAGGCCAGCCCGTACACGATATTGATGCAGATGGCCGTATTACGGGCTTTGTCACCCATCCTGCATTTGATGCAACAAGCGGGGACGCAACTGCCGCGTACAAGGGAACGTTAGAAAAGGCGAAACGCCACATTGTGTATGTGAGGCCGGATCATTTTGTCGTCATCGATCAGTTGGAAACAAACGATAGCAACGGTACCCAATTCGAATTCAACTTCCATGCCGACGATCGGCTTACGCTTGATCCTGACGGCAAAGGAGCGCTGGCGACCAAAGGAAAAGCCGGGCTCAAGCTGCGCTTTCATTCGCCCGGCGAATTGACTGCAACTGTCACCGATCGTTTTCTTAATCATGCCGGCGTCGAGGTGCGCCCTGGCGGACGTTTTGCCGCAAAGCCGGATCAGCAGCATGCCATGTTCGCAACCGAAGAAATTACGGCCACAACGCTTGTTTCGAGCCTGCAGCCTTATCGGCTGGACAGTCCCGCACCTACCGTCCAGTCATCCGTACATGGAAATTACGTACAGCTTGATTTTGAAGAAGGAACCACGGTTTACGTTCGTTTGACGGAGACGGGAATTGTGGACGCCGGAGACGTGGAGTTTGACGGGGTTGCTGCGTCTGTTCGGGATGACGGAAGCGTGCTGTTAGTGGAAGGAACAAGTTTGCATCATGAGGGAATCGAATTGATCGCCAGTGACAAGCCGGTAACAGTTGCTTACGACGCCAGCGATTTGTCTATTTCGGTTGCGGAAGCCGCTACAGTCGAATTATACGCTCCCGATTCCGTAAGCTTACGGCATACGGACGGCAGTGCGTTGCCGAACAGAAACCGGAACAAGGCGCTTAATCAATACGGCGTGTATTGGAAACAGAATGACAACAAGTTGAAAGTGACGATAGAAAACGGGGATCATCAGTTCAAGCTAAGCACGGATCAGCTATCCCGTCCGCTGCCCGACCGCTCGCTGGAGGTGGTCGTCAACGGGGTAAGCCGCAATATTGAACTCAAGTCGGCCAAAGATTTGTACGGGCGAACGGTCTCCTGGGGGATGATTGATGTCGATGCAGGCTTTTATCGGCTGGTCGATGCGCCGGATACCTTGATTTTTGAAAGCTTTGGAAGGCCGGAATTGGTTTATTTGCAGGAAGGTGCCGCAATTATGCTGCTTGGAGAATCCGTGGGAGCGCTTGAGCTGGAAACGGAAAGTTTTGGTGCGCCGCTGGAAACGGTCGTTTACGAAAACTATGATCTGTTAAGGGATCATACGGCTGTTTGGAAAGAAGCGGAGACCTTTACGGCAACAAGCGGCGGAGATACTTCCATCTATACGACGCGGTCTTTTCTGTCGGGCGGAGCAGGCATGGGCAATTGGCTTATGCCAGGCCAGCGGATTCGTTGGAAGCTGGAGGTGCCGCAAAATGGCGTCTACGATTTGGTGCTTAAATATGTAGCCGGTTACGATCTCAAGCCGGGAGAAAAAACTTCCCGTTATACGGAGATTGACGGAGAGCGTTATTATTTTGAAGCGGAGCCGACCGCCGATTACGGAACGACGCCGGAGAGCTGGCGAGGATTGAGGGTTCGCCTGAACAAAGAGTTGACGGCGGGGCCGATTGAATTGGAATTAACTCATACGTTCGGGCAAATGAATTTGGATTGGATCGGCTTGGCGCCTTCTTCATCGGATGTCATTCCGCCGTCAACGCCAGGCAATGTTCTAGTGGAATCCGCCGAAAACGAAGAAGCTACCATAAGCTGGGACAGTGCGAGCGACAACGTTGCGGTTTCTCATTATGTGATCATGCTGGATGGAACCGCACATGGACAAGTGACGGCTGATACCGGAGTGTACACCATAACCGGTCTGGATCCGGGAAGACGCTATGCTGTCGCCATCTATGCGGTTGACACAAGCGGCAATCGTTCGGCGGCAACAAATATTGAAATCGTCACGGAAGATACAGCTCCGCCTGTATGGGGAGCCGGCGCCGTGCTTGAAACGGATCTATTATTGCCGACGATGGCGAGACTGAACTGGTCCGGTGCCGAGGACGGCGATATGGCCTCCTTGTCTTACCATGTTTATCAACATACCGGATCAGCGGGAAAACAACTGATCGCCACAGTTTCGAATTCCGTTTACGATGTAATGAATTTGACGCCGTCCGCCAGCTATACGTTTTCCGTGGAGGCCATGGACGGAAGTGGCAATATTTCGACGGGAGGCCCATCGCTCAACTTTGATACGCCTGCAACAAATCCGTATAATGGCATTTTCGATTTCTATGATGATTGGCCGACAGGGCCTTTCTCCGGTGGCGCCTATGGCTATACAGTCGCAACGGGAACGGGAGCCGAGGTAACGGTCGAGAATGTGGAGCAATCGTACGTCGGAAACCGTGCTCTGCGATTGTACGATGGCCGCTACAACCCGGCGAATGAATATGAAGCGCTCCCCCAAATTGTGAGCAGCGGACGGGCAACGCTTAGCGGAATCGTGACGATGGAAACAAAATTCAAGTTTTTGCAAGCGAATCACGCATCAGGCAATTACAATATCGATTTCCTGAGCGGCACACAGGCTGCAGCCAAATTTACGGGGCTGTCGAACGGTGGTTTTGCGTATTGGGATACGGTGAATGGCGGGACGGTATTCCGGGCCATTCCGTCTTCTGGCACCTTGTTTAAATTACCGGTCGATGAATGGGTTACGGTCCGTATGGACGTAGATACAACTGCGCACACTTACGATTTGACCGTACAGGCGGAATCTCTCAAAAACTATGAAGGAGCGGTCGACGCTCCGGGCATACTGGATCGGCAGCAAGGGGTTTATCAGGTCAAGGACATCCCTTTTCTCGACAATAATAGTTTTGCTTCGGTTAACGGATTCCGGATGAATGCGACCCGCTATACCGGAACGTATTTATTTGACTATGTGTTTATGTATGAGCAGCCATAGATGTGAGCCAGCAGGCAAAGAGAGGGAATAGGGGATTATGCGTTTCAAGGACGTCTTCTCGATTATCGGTCCCAGCATGGTAGGACCCTCCAGCTCGCATACCGCCGGCGCGGTGCGCATTGGGCGCACGGCCCGGCAACTGTTCGGCAGGCAACCTGCCGAAGTGGAAATTGTTTTGTACAAATCATTCTCCTCTACTTATCGCGGCCATGGTACAGATTGCGCCTTGGCCGCGGGATTGCTGAACTACGGTACGGATGACGCCAGAATTCGAAACGCGGTGCAGTTGGCTGAAGAAGCGGGACTGTCTATCGCTTTCCATGATGGGGGAGATGTGGCTGCTCATCCTAATTCCGTGTTGATCAAGCTGCGGGATGAGAGGCAAGAGGATGTTCTCAAAGCCTCCTCCATTGGCGGAGGCAATATCGAAATTACCGGAATCAACGAATTTGACGTAAAAGCGACGATGGAGTTTCCCACTTTGGTGGTGTTTCATGAGGATCGGCCAGGCGTGCTTGGTGAAGTGACCGGTTTGCTTGGTGATTTCCAAGTCAACATTGGCTATATGGAAGTGGACCGAAAAAGCAGAAGAGGAGAAGCGTTAAGCGTAATTGAACTGGATGACAGAATAGAAGATGGAATGCTTTACGAATTGAGGCAACTATCTGCAATCCGGAGGGTGGCTGTCATCCATTTGACGACCGGGGGGAGCATATGAAGTTTGCCAGTTTGACGGAACTGATCGAATGTTGCCGGGGAGATGCGTTATCTATCGGTGAGTTAATGCTTGCCGAGCAGGCGAAGGAATCGGGTTGCAGCGAGTCCGAAGTGTTCGCCCGCATGGCGGCATATTACGGCATTATGAAGGAAGCCGTTCGTGAAGGCGTAGAGCGGCCTGTCCAATCGCGAAGCGGGCTCACGGGAGGCGATGCCGCCCGCGTTCATGAGTATGGCGCGAGAGGGGAGTCTTCGCTTGGAGCAGAGGCGTGCAAGGCGATGAGTTATGCGCTTGCCGTATCCGAGGTGAATGCGTCCATGGGACGCATCATTGCTACGCCAACAGCAGGCTCCTGTGGCATTATTCCCGGCGTATTCGTCAGCTCACAGGAGCGCTGGGGTTGGCGCGATGATCAGCTGATTAAAGGTTTGTTTACGGCTGGTGCGATTGGGTACGTTATTGCCAACAATTCGTTTATCTCCGGGGCGGAGGGAGGATGCCAAGCAGAGGTTGGATCGGCGATCGGAATGGCTGCCGGAGCACTGACGGAGATGCGGGGCGGTACGCCCGAGCAGGCTGTCCATGCCGTTGGACTGGCGCTGAAAAACTCGATTGGCTTGATTTGCGATCCCGTTGCGGGATTGGTCGAAATCCCATGTATCGTGCGCAACGGTTTTGGCGCAGTGACTGCGCTGGCCGCCGCGGATATGGCGCTTGCGGGTATAAGAAGCGTTATTCCAACCGATGAGGTAGTCCAGGTCATACACGAGGTTGGGACGAAGATGCCGGAGCAGTACCGGGAGACGGCCAAAGGCGGGTTGGCGCAGACCCCCACAGGCAAACGAATTATGCGTGAGCTAACTTTGTGAATCAAGGGCTTAGTTCGCAGCATTACGACAGGAGAAGGCGAAATTGATTGACAGTAATCAAAATCAACCCTATAATACTCACAATACCCATTGGATAAGTAAGAATTAATTATTGTGGGAATATACCTGATCATCAAAGGAGAAATAGGACATGGCTGCTGTTCAAACCTTCAAAGCAACTGCAAATTTACTAGATGGAGTTAAAGTTAAAACAAGCGTCAGACAGTTCGAGCTCATAATCGACGAACCCAAGAGTCTGGGAGGGACAGATACCGGGATGAATCCGGTAGAAGCTCTGCTTGCCTCGCTGGGCGCTTGCCAATCTATCGTTGCTAGAGTCTATGCACCTAAGTTTGGTGTTAAGCTCGATGATTTTCAAGTAGACGTTGAAGGAGAAATTGACCTCGATGGATTTTTTGACAGATCCTCGGTCCGTCCGGGCTACTCCGACATCCGATATACCTTCCGAATCAAAACAGATTCACCGAAAGAAAAGGTTGATGAGTTTGTACAATTTTTGGAGAGCAAATGCCCGGTTGGAGATACGATTGCAAATCCGGTCAATCTTAAACTAAATAGCGTCATTATTGAAAATTAAGAAGCCGCGCTAGAACGTGGTTGAGGGCTGTGACAGGTTGCCGAGGGGCAGGCAACCTGTTACAGCCCTTGTTGGTTTTTCGTTTAAACCTTCTGAATTTTGGCTGGGTTGTTGATTTTGTACGGAACGGGGTGCTTCGTCAGCTTTTTGGGCACCAGCTTTGCCTCGAACGTAATGGTGTCGCCGACGGCCAGCTCCAACTTCTTCAACGTTGCGCTATGGCTCGACCAAGCGCTGCCTAACTCAAGTAGCGGTTCTGAGATCGTTACGGCTTCGTAAATGATAACCTCGTCGTCATTGTCCGAGAAGTGGTTGGGAACGGTCGTGAACTCTTGTACCGTTGCAGTCACGCTTACTTTGCCATCCGGGAGCTCGATCTTCTCCTTTTTGCTTTTCTTGGCCGGAGCGTCCGGCTTTGGCGTAGCCGGCAGGGATGAAGGATCGCTTGCTCGCGCGTTGTCTGCGGCATCTGTATCCCAAGGCGGCGCATCGGCCGTAGCGGTGTCAACTGCCTCGGATTCGGCCTGAACGGCAACTACGGAATCGGCTTGCAAGGCGGCTTCTTCCGCACTCTCGACTGCGGCAGGGGCTTTGCCCCCGAAGCTTGCCGCCTGCATTTCCTTCAGATAGGAGGGATGTATGCTGTGCAGTTGGCCGTTCTCGAAACGAATGACAGCCGTTACTTTATCAGTGTATCCGACAATTTCGCAGGATAGGCTTTTGCCGTCCCGCTTGTATGCGAGAACTTTCATCTTGGCGGCCTTCTCCGAGATGAGCCCCCATTCCTTGCCCTTCTCAAGCAATTCGCTTTCATTGTCGAACGTCGTATAGGCGCTCGGCTCAATCGTGAAGACATGTTCCATGGCTTGTCCGCCTTTCCCATAGTGATGACATGATTTTACCATTTTTCATACCAAAGGGGTAATGACGAAATTTGCCGGATAAAATGAAAAACGGTTTGTTTGAATCGGCATGAATCCTGGTTCGTGTATAGTTTTCGAAAATACACAGAAGAGTTGACATCTCCAACTGTAATCATTATAATTACAGTAACAACCAATAAATAATTGGTTTTGAAGGAAAGTATTTTTTTTGAGTGAAGTGTACACGCAGTTGTTACAGTTGGGTGATGACAAATACAGTGAGGATAGGCGGTGCATGGAGATGAACATAAACGTCAGCGATTGGGTGCATGGAAGAACGAGCGATGGCGAGATGGTATACGGCTTTGTGGAGTCGATGGATGTGCTGCAAGGACTTGTCGCGCTGCACGTGGTCAAGTCGGATAACGAAGAACGGGTAGGGCGGCCCGTTAGGGTAAGATTGGCTACGATCAAGCCCGTCTCCGATTCCGCTTCGACGGATCTTAGGCACGCCGACGAACTGATCGATCTGGCCTTGGCGACGTGGGACGAGGAGTGGTTCATGGAACTGACGACATCGAATTCGGGAAAAGAGCGTAAGCGGCAGAAACACGAGGCGATTATTCAAACGGCTCCTCCGGTCAATCGATTGGGCAAGTTTATTCGGTAAAGCAAGATGGGTACGAGTGAGCGCGTGTGGGGGAGTGTGCGTGCGGGAAACAATCAACGGGGAGAAGGGACGATTGCATCAGCGGCCTGCCCTCCCCTTCGAACATATAGATAACGGGGCTGTTCTCATCGTCGACCGTGACGTTGGGAGCAGCCCTGTTGTGGTTGATGGAGTACTCAATTCTTCTCAATTGCAGCTATTCGGCTTGAAGAGGCGGGTGCCGAGACGGAAGTATATGCACTGGTGCCGCCGAATGTAGCTGAAAAATCAGCTACAATGCGCCGCG
>NZ_MXQD01000061.1:0-56875 GCF_002165585.1 Paenibacillus sp. MY03
TAAAGATTGGTGGGTTTCTCAACAGTCTGAGGATTTCCCCTTATTGCTGCAGATCAGGATACTGACACCAAATTAACGGGACTTTTTCCCGTTATTAGCTTGGGGTAGACACACCGGGAAACGAGTCACGATAATCCCAATGGGAGCTATCCTTCACCTTTCACAAATTTTTCGACGAACCCAGTAAACTCCTAATTACAGCTGCACATCCCCTATAGTGTACCTCGGATTAGCTGCAGCCCTTCTCCTTCTCCTTCTCCATGTTTAACCCTTTTTTCCATGATGCCGAGCTTCAGCAAGCTTGCTGCTGCTATGCAGTCGAATTTGTCCTAAAACAAGGTGAAACTGCTGTCGCCGTCCTTTGGCGGTGCAGCGCGTTTCATTCCGAGAATTATAGGGCAAGTATGGAGAAAACTTATACTTTCCTATAATTCAAAAAAAGCCTCTGACATGGATCAGAAGCTCGATTTATTATGGGCTTGTATACTGCCTCTATTTGCTTGTAACTTGAGGGCAGCTGCGGCTCTCTTCGTTATCTCCTCCCCTCGGAGGACGATGGTTTGAGCTGCGCCAGAAACGATTTCGGAATATCCGTTTCGAACCGCAGCAGCTCGCCCGTAGTCGGATGGGAGAAAGCCAGCACGCGAGCGTGCAAGCCCAGCCTGCCGAGCACCTTGGAGCGGGAGCCGTATTTTTTGTCACCTACGATGGGATGCCCGAGATCCTCCATATGGACGCGAATTTGATTTTTGCGTCCGGTCTCGAGCCGAACCTCCAGTAATGTGCAGGCGCTGCCGGCTTGAAGCGTTTTGTAATGCGTCACGGCATGCTGCCCGTCGCCCTGCCGCTGGCTGGAGTACATCTTTAGCGTGCTGCTCTCTTTCAGCCAGGACGTTATCGTCCCCTCCGCTTTTTTTACATTGCCTTCGACCAAAGCAACATACGAGCGCTCCTTGACGGCTTCCTGCCAAGCGTTCTGAAGCTGCTGCTGGATCCTCTCGCTTTTGGCGAACATCATCACGCCCGACGTGTCTCGATCCAGGCGGTGCACGACGAAGATCCGGCTCTTGGGATCTTTGGCACGGACATGCGCCATAAGCTGGCGATAGGCGGTGATCTCGTTGTCTTGGCCTGTCGAGATCGACAACAGCCCGGCATCCTTTCGAATAACGATAATGTCCTCGTCCTCATGCAGGATGTCGAGACCGACGAGAGGCGTTTCCTCCACCACGCGCTCCCTGCTGACGGAGACGGTCTGCCCGGGCTCAAGAGGATGGTTGTACTCTTTTACGACCACGTTGTCGACCGAAACTTGCCCGCGGGCCAGCATCGATTTCGCGGAATTGCGGCCAAGCTTGGATGTATGGATGAGAAAAAGCAGCAGCTCCGTCGTTTCCTTCACGGTATACCGGCTGGCATTCGGACGGCTCGCACTCGGGCGGCTCGCACTTGGACGGCTCGCACTTGGACGGCTGGCACCCTGGCGGCTGGTATTCGGGCGGCTGGCTTTAGGTGGGTTACTTCTGTTCTTCTGCTTCATGGGGGGGCCTCCTGCTTCCAAAAAAACGTTCGTCTTGATTCGTGTCAACTATATCATTTTCGCGCCGCGAATGCTATGGCGGGCTGGCTGGGGCAAGCTATCCATCCCGGCAAAATCGATGATCCTCCTCCTCTCTTTTAACGCCATAGTTTTCACATATTGTGCCGACTTCTGTCGTCGAAAGTCGAATTTTTAATCATTATTTAGATTGTATTGATCATAAATATGCGTATCACGAAATTTTCTCCCTCTCATTATGGAAATCTCCCCCTTCCTGAAATCGTTTCTTCGTCCCATGATAGAAGTGACCACAATTATTTTGCAAATTGCCAACAAAGGAGGCCGTAACCACTAGACCACAAGACCACAAGACCGCTCCCAATCAATCCTCTCACCTAGATCTTGCGCAAGCCTGAGCATGGCTGCAACATCCTTTCGAAAAAAAACATTCGAGGTGATCTGGTGTATACGTCAACCCGCAAACTGTTCGCGAAGCCGACCGTCCTGTCGTTATGTCTCGCTTTGCTAATCAGCCTCCTCTACGTCCCCGCCGCCATTAATGCCGCAGACGAACCGCCCGGGCAAGATCCCGCAGCACCGCAAAATCTCCGCATCGTCGACTTGTCCCACAACATGGCAACGTTCGAATGGGACTTCATCGGCAACGATCAGGATCCTCAGCATCCTAACGATATCGACATTTGGGATGCCGATACCAATTCCTATCTGACTTGGGGCAACCGCTGGACGCACGCGTTAGGCGGACTGACGCCCGAGACCACTTACCGCATCTATATCACATGGTACGAACGGCCCGCAACGCTTGCGCATAAGAGCAACGTGCTGGAATTCACGACAACGGCCGACATGAGCGAATACAAGGAAGCGCCGCTGACGCCGCCGCAAAACTTTAAGGTATCCGACATTACGGAAACCGGCATCACCTTCGGCTGGACGACCAGCCCCCAGGCAACGGGTTATGATCTCTACATGGACGGAGACTGGAAGGCCGGCGTATGGAACGGTACGGACAACGCCATGACCTACACGATCCCCGAGGAGAAACGGGTCGCCGGCGCTTCGCTCAGCTTCTATCTCGGCGCCCAGGATCCCGCGAACGCGCGAGTCTCCGCGAACAGCAACGAGATCGACCTGATCTGGGGCGAGCTCGCCGCGCCGTCCGATCTGCAAGTCGTCACCGCCAACCGCGATACGGTAAATCTCGGCTGGGCGCCCGTTCCCGGCGCGACGTTATACACCGTCTATCAGGGCGGCACGGTTATCGGCACGACATCCGAGCCTCGGCTGACAGCCTCCGGCCTGGCGGAAGGACAGTCCTACGACTTCACGGTGCGGGCCGCGAACCAGCTCTGGGAATCCCCGATCAGCGAGACGCTCTCCGCCGTGCCCGGCGCGGAATACACCAACGTCACGTATTACACGGCCTGGTCGCTGTCCGAGCAAGGACGCAACTTTAGGCCGGAGGATGTCGATTACAACAACTTCACCCATATCAATTACGCATTCGCCGATCTGTGCTGGAAGAAATTCGGCTCCGGCGCGACGGCGTGCCAAAATGAGAATATTCCGCTGCAGAGCGACTACGTTCATGACGGCGAAGTGATCCTTGGCGACGCCGACTTTGATCCTAGAAACTTCGCGAGCTTCAAAACCATCAAAGAGGAGAACCCTCACTTAAAGCTGTTGGTCTCGGTCGGCGGCTGGTCGTGGTCGAACAACTTCTCGCCCGTAGCGGCAACGGAGCTGACCAGACGCGCTTTCGCGAACTCAGCCGTGAATTTCATCCGGGAATATGGCCTCGACGGCCTCGACATCGACTGGGAGTACCCCGTGGAGGGCGGCGAAGAGGATAACGCGCACTCTCCCGAGGACAACGTCAATTTCACCTTGCTTATGAAGACCATTCGCGAAGCGTTCGACGCCGCGGGCTCCGAGGACGGTCGTTATTATTTGCTCACCATCGCTTCCGGCCAAGGCGACAACTTCGTCGTGAACGCGGATCTGAAAAACTCTTCCGTCTATCTGGACTATATCAATATCATGACCTACGACTACAGCGGCAACTGGGAGCTGTTCGCGCATCATAACGCTCCGCTCTATCATGACGGCAGCCATCCCATGGATTACGCGGCGCGCAACAACGTAAGCGGCGGCGCGGTCGGGCATCTTAACGGCGGCGTTCCGGCCGAGAAGCTCGTACTGGGCATTCCGTTCTACGGCAAGGGCTGGGCGGGCTGCTCCGACGGAGGCCAGTACGGCACCTGCACGACTATTCCGAGCGGCACCTGGGAAGCCGGCGTCTTCGATGTAGCGGACTTGGAGAACAATTACGCCGGCAAAAACGGTTACGTGAAACACTGGAACGCCGCGTCCAAAACAGCCTACCTCTGGAACGAGGAGAACGGCACGTTCATTACCTACAACGATGAAACGTCCATGAAATACAACGCCTCCTTCGTTAAATCTCTGAATCTCGCGGGCGTCATGAGCTGGGAAGTGAGCGGCGACCGCAACCGCACGCTGCAAAATCAGCTGGCGCATGATCTGCCCCTGGACGGGACGGCGAACGAGGAAGCGCTCCCGGCGCCGGCCGGACTTGCGATTGCGGGCAAAGGCAGCAGCCACGCGCAATTGAAGTGGAACGCCGTCGATGGAGCCGACGGTTACGAGATTTTCGTGAACCGCAAATATATCGACGCGACGGAAGGCACATCCTTCAATCTTGAAGGCCTGTCGGCAAGCACGAGCTATTCCGTCTATGTCCTCGCCGTTTCTAAGGATGGGGAGAGCATCGGAGAAGTATCCCCCGCAAGCGTGATAACCGTTACGACGGATGCTCCTGTCTCCTACGTGCCGCCTGCGCCGCCAGCCAAGGATAAGAACGAACTCGACGGCAGCGTATCGAAGCAGAACGGCAAGCTGACGATCTCGGTGCAGGAATATCTGGCTCTTAATACTATCAAGGGTAACGCATCCGCTGCATTTAAAATAACGGCCGACGCCGCGGCGGACAGCGTGGAGGTGCTTCTGCCGAAAGCCGTCGCGGAGGCGATTGCCGACAAAGGCGAGGACGCGGGGCTGACAATCATTTGGGGCGGCGTCGCCTATGCCATACCGGCCAGCGCACTGCAGCATGGAGCGGATATTCGCATCACGCTTGCCCCGCCAGCCGGAGACGCAGCGGGAAACATCGAAGAAGATGCGAAAGCTGCTGGCATCAGGCTCCTCGCGGAGCCGATCGACTTCATCATCGCAGCTAAGAAGGATGATGGCCAGTATGAGGAAATCACCGACTTCGACGGCAGCCTGTTGAAGCGAAGCTTCACGCTGGATGGCGCGGACGCGGACGGCAACAGACTCATCGGCGTCCTCTACTTGCCGGAGAGCGGACAATTCCGTCCCGTCGCCACTACTGCGACGGAGAATGAGGACGGCACGATTACGGTGGAGCTGACTCGCGACGGCAACAGCATCTACACCGTAGCCGCAACCGGCTTCGAATTCGAGGACGTCGCCATGGACTGGGCCCGAGACGCGATTGAGCTTGCAACGGCGAGTCTGCTCATCGCCGGCAAGAGCGAGACGAGATTCGGAGCGGCGGATGCCATTACCCGCGCGGAATTCGTCTCCATGGTCACAAGAGCGCTCGGCATACTGCCGAGTCAAGGGGAACACGTCTTTGGCGACGTAGATCCCGGCTCCGCATTCGCCGGCGACATTGCCGCCGCTGCAGCGGCGGGGCTGATCGCCGGCAAGACGTCGGACGTCTTCCATCCCGATCGCGCCATAACACGCCAAGACATGGCCGTCGTGCTGGGACGGGCGCTTTCCCTCTCCGGACTCGTGGGCAGCGCAGACCCCGCCCGACTGGATCGCTTCGGCGACCGCGACGCTATCGCGGGATATGCTCGAGATGCGGCCGCATGGCTTGCGCAGCTGGGCATTCTGAGAGGCGTCTCCGAGACGGCGTTCAGTCCAACGACGAACGTCACCAGGGCACAGGCGACCGTGGCCGTCATTCGAATGCTGGAGAGCTTGAAGTAGCTCTCGACGGCAGGTTCGTCTTCTTAACATGCAGCATACCTTGATCGAAAATCATTTAAAAAAAGCGGTGCCAGGAGACTATCCCTGCACCGCTTTTTTTTGATTTACAGCAGTCTCCGACCAGCCGCCCACGTCCATAATCAACAAGTACATAACGTTTGTTGACTATAGTATCAAGTTTGTTGTCTAGAAGCATCGAATCCATCCATTATACAATAGGGGGCAAGCAGGAGAAACACCGGAAGGAGCGACAGACATGAGTATGGCAACCGAACGCCGCAACAAAAGAAAGCGTTCGCAATTTCGTTGGCGCAAGCAGGATACGGAACTGACACTCTTGGCACTGCCCACGACGATTTGGTACCTATTGTTCTGTTTCCTGCCTATGTTTGGAATCATTATCGCCTTCAAGAACTTCAAGATTAGCGGCGGCTTCTTGAGCAACGTGTTTAACAGCCCTTGGGTCGGCTTCAAAAACTTCGAGTTTTTATTTACGTCGAACGACGCTTGGATCATTATTCGAAATACGATCGGATACAACATTATTTTTATCGTTCTAGGCATTGTGCTTCCCGTTCTGTTTGCGATTATGATCGGCCTGCTCCACAATCGCAAAGCAAGCAAAATCTATCAGACCATGATGTTCCTCCCCTACTTCCTGTCCTGGGTTGTCGTATCCGCCGTAGGCTGGGCGTTCCTCAGTTTCGATAAAGGGATTCTCAACCAAATGCTTGCGAGTGCAGGCAGCGATCCCGTTAACTGGTACATGGAACCGGCATACTGGCCGTACTTTCTGATTCTGCTTAATGTTTGGAAGGGCTTAGGTTATGGCATGGTCATTTATTTGGCAACGATCACAAGCCTTGACAGCACCTATTATGAAGCGGCCGTTATTGATGGCGCCTCCATTTGGCAGCAGACGAGGTACATTACGCTGCCGATGCTCAAGCTCGTTATCGTCATGCTGTTCATTTTGGCGGTCGGACGTATATTCTACACCGATTTTGGCCTGTTCTACCAGGTCACGCGAGATTCCAATTCGCTGTTCAACGTGTCTACAACAATCGATGTCATGGTATACAAACAACTCAAGTCCGCTACCTTGGGGATGGCGGCCTCTGCCGCATTCGTGCAGTCCGTACTGGGTTGCGCAACGATTCTGGCCGCTAATTGGATCGTCCGCAAAATAGATCCGGATAGCGCGATGATGTAAGGAGGTAAGACATTGGCGACGAGAACGACTTACGAAACGGGCCTCGAAAAATTCAACCGTACCAGCAAAGCCGTAGACATCCTCTTTAACCTGAACTTTATCATCTTGGCGCTGCTCTGCGTCATACCCGTCATTGTAGTTTTATCCATCTCCTTATCCAGCGAAAACTCCATACGCGAGACGGGTTACCGCTTGTTTCCGGTTGCCATGTCGGGAGAGGCCTACGCCTTTGTCGTCCAGCAAGGAACCATGATTCTGCGGGCTTTCGGCGTATCCGCGCTAGTTACCGTGGCAGGCACCGTGATTGGTGTACTGCTTACCACCACTATGGGCTATGCGCTTTCTCGCCCATCCTACAAGCTGCGCGGCTTCCTGACTTGGGTTGTCTTTATCCCCATGATATTTAATGGCGGCCTGGTATCCAGCTACTTCATCAACACCAATTTATTAGGGCTAAAAGATAGCGTCTGGGCGCTTATTTTGCCGCTGGCCGTGTCGTCATTCAACGTGATCATTTGTAAAACCTTTTTTAAAAGCACGATTCCCGACGGACTGGTCGAATCCGCCGAAATAGACGGCGCGAGCCAACAGCGGATCTTCTTTTCCATCATCCTTCCGATTTCCTTGCCGGTCATTGCTACCATCGGACTGTTCCTCTGCTTCTCTTATTGGAATGATTGGTTCCAATCGATGCTCTATATCGACAACCAGAACCTCTATTCTCTGCAGGCGCTGTTAAATAGCTTGATGAGCAATGTGGACGCGCTTGCCAAAAATGCCGCGAGCATGGGCGTCAGCTACGCCGTGCTTGTCGCAACGATGCCGAAGGAATCCGCGCGCATGGCCGTAGCCATTATTATCGTATTGCCTGTAGCCTTCGCCTACCCGTTCTTTCAGAAATATTTTATTTCCGGACTAACGATCGGCGCCGTCAAAGGATAAAAAAGAATCCACATCATTGAGACGCCTCGATAGAGGATTTCTCATAGATCAACGCACGACCGTTACAGCCATACCACTTCCAAAAGGGGGAAATGAAATGAAGAAGTCTTGGAAGCTCGTCTCTACGCTTTGCATTCTCACGCTGATGGCGGCCGCCTTGGCAGCCTGCTCCGGCTCGAACACGCCTTCCGCAACAAACGAACCGCAGTCGGCCACGGACGCGCCTAAGAAAACCGATGCGCCCAGCAAGGAAATTCCGACATTGGTCTGGTGGCTCATCGGCGGCCAAGTCCCTAACAACTTCGACAAAGCCGTCGATGCCATGAATGCGTACACGGCCGAAAAAATCGGCGTAAAAATCGATATCAAAGTAGCCAGCTGGGGCGAATGGGATACCAAAATAAACACGATCGTGAATACGGGCGAACCCTTTGACATCATGTTCACAAACAGCGGCAAATACAGCAAACAGGTGGCTATGGGGGCTTTTGCCGATATCACGGATCTGGTTCAAAGCGAAACGCCCGACTTATACAAATTGATTCCCGAAAAGGTATGGGACGGCACGAAAATCGGCGGCAAATATTATTCCGTTCCCACCTATAAGGATTCATCGCTAACGCAATATTGGGTGTACGACGACAAGTACGTGCAAAAATACAATATCGATATTAACAGCATCAAAACGCTGCAGGACCTTGACGGGCCGCTGCGCAGCATGAAGTCTGGCGAAGGCAAGAGCTTCTACCCGTTGCCAATGACGCAAGGCGAAGGCTTAAACGGATTTTTTAACACTTATGACGATTTAACGCTGGGCTTCGCTCCAATTGGTGTAAGAACAGACGATGAATCGCGCACGGTCGTCTCCGTTCTCGAGCAGCCTGACATTATGGCCAATTTAAAGCTCCTGCATCAATGGTATCAAGATGGCATTATCAATCCGGATGCTCCGACCAAAACCGAAAATGACAAAGGCAGAGCATTTTTTGCCGCTCAGGCTTTCCCAGGTGCAGAAGTAAGCTGGCAAATCAATGATGCTGTCGAAAAGTATAGTATGGTTCAGCACTTCGGGCCGATCTATACAACGAGCACGATCCAAGGCTCCCTGAACGCGATTTCCGCCAATTCGAAATATAAAAAAGAAGCTCTGAAGTACCTCGAATTGGTCAATACGGATCCAAAATTGCGCAATATGCTGGCTTTCGGCGAGTTAGGCGTAGACTATAATAACGTCAATGGCGAAAAGGTAATCGAGCGTATTTCGGATACTTGGCCGCTGGCTGCTTACTCCCAAGGCACCTTCTTTAACCTGGCGGTTACCAAAGGCGCTCCCGAGGATCAATGGGATCAGGTTAAAAAGCTCAACGATGCGGCGATCTCTTCCACTGTACTCGGATTCGCGCTGGACATCAGCAACATTCAGACCGAGCTGGCAAATAGCCAAGCGGTATGGGATAAATACAAATATGAACTCATTACGGGCGCATCCGATCCGGAGAAAATGATTCCAAAAATTACTGCGGAATTAATGTCCGCCGGCATGGACACGATTATGAAAGCCGCTCAAGAGCAAATTAACGCCTACTTCAAATAATTGAATGAATAAGCATCCCATATGAAGACACTTTGTATGGGATGCTTGTTTCTTGTTCTTATTTCTTGTTTACCGTGCTGTCTATGAAGCTTCCGTTAATCATGATAAAGTAGTATGGTAAATACTTACTTCCTGTGAGTTGCCGCAAACGAGGTGTTCTATGGGCTCTTTTCTGCAAATAAAAATTTATCGTTACAAGTTTATTGCCTATGTCATCTTTGTCGTGATCATTGGTCTCGCGCTCGGCCTTCTGACCTGCGCAATGCTGCTGAATCAATGGATCGGCGATGCCCGGCTAGAGGCCGCTAATGCTTTCGCGAGCGTAGAGAACGAGCTCCAGTATGATGCCGACCGAATCGAGGCTTACATGCAGCGCATTTACTCCAATCATAGTCTGATGGAAGATGCTCGCAGCTTTTTAAGCAGCAGCGTCGAAGGTTATTTAACCGACAGTCTGCAAAACAGCCAATTCTCGCAGCCTTGGGTATCCTTCCCGGAGGATATTAAAACCTACCTGTACCACTGGGCGCAAGGCGGGATCACGCAGGTAAGTCTGCATACGAACCAATACGGCAATGTCGTACACTTTAGCGATAACGGAATTGCAAGCTACAAGTTCGGGATCCCCAACACGGACGAAGCTTTCCGCGATACCCTTTTAAAAGGATTCGTATACCGCAAAAAATTATCGGATCCAGCACAGGGCTCTAAAGAATTAGGGGAGCTTCGGTTCCTGGTCAGCAGTGACCAAATCTTTAAATCCGTAGCCAATTATCGTTTGGGAAAGGCCGCTGCAGTCAGCGCCTCCCGCGAAATCTACCTGATCGGCAACGAACAGGACCAGGAGTTAAAGGAATTATCCCGTCTGGCAGCGGCGAACGGCCCCGGTCATGGTTATATCTCGCAAGGATTTTTAGATCATAACTTTTTTATCACCTTTACGTCCACCAAGTTCAATTTCAAATTCGTCAGCATCGTTGATTTATCTATGCTCATCAGGCAGCATGCCAACATGCTGATTACCGTCTTTCTAATCGTCTTAACGACCATGATCAGCGTGCTGCTGCTCATCGTGTACAATCTGCGAGATGATTCCCGCTTCTTGCACCGTATCATTCAATCAATCGGACGCGTAAAAACGGCCAATTTCACTCCCAATCGCCCTGCCCGTTACCGTCGCAACGAATACGGCATGATCGCAAGGGAATTAGACGATATGATTCAACAATTGGATAAACATATCCGCAATGAATATTTGTTAAAGCTCAAACAGCAAGAAACCGAAATGAAAGCGCTTCAGAACCAAATCAACCCTCATTTTCTCTATAATACGTTAGAGGTTATCCGTTCTACCGCCCTTGTTAATCAAGACAGGGACACCGCCGATGCCATCGCCACGCTAGGAGCGCTCTTTCGCGAAATTGTCAAAAAGGAAAATATCATCCCGATTGCAAGCGAACTCGAATTGTTGCAGAAATACTTGGAAATTATGGAGTTTAAGTATCCGGGACGTTTTTTTTATCAAGTGAATGTAGACCAGGCCTTGCTCTCGATCCCTACCGTAAAATTTTGGATGCAGCCATTGGCTGAAAACTTTTTCGTCCATGGTTTTAACGCCAACAGCGAGTTTAACTTGTATGTCGTTAACGGCTGGGAAGCCGAAGAACATTATGTATTGGAGTTCGTGGATAACGGGCACGGTATCCATGCGGACCGTCTGCATGCGGTTCAAAAAACGCTTTCGAGCCATGACGATCCTTCTTCCGACAGTATCGGTTTACGCAACGTCTATACAAGACTTCACTTCTTTTATGGCAAAAGCTTTTCTATCGAAATCGAAAATAACGAGGAAGCTGGCGTTAAAATTTCCGCACGGATTTCAAAAGAGGTGATCGAACATGTACAAACTGTTGATTATCGATGACGAACCTCAGATTTTGGAGGGAATGAAGCGCATCTTGGACTGGAAGCAATACGGGTTCAGTCGGATCGATACATGCGAATCCACGGAGGCAGCTATGTCCATGGTCGTAGATGTGCAGCCGGATGTCGCTATTTTTGATGTATGCATTGGCAAAAATCTTGGTTATGAAGCGATCTTCCGACTCAATGAGCTCCAAATCCCGACCAAATATGTCATCATGAGCGGGTATAGCGAATTCACGTATGCCCAAGAAGCGATTCGTTGCGGCGTCAAAGACTACTTGCTCAAGCCCGTAGATCGTACAAAGCTGCAGCGGGTGATAGAAAAAATTATCGTCGAGGATCTCCATGGCACGATAGGCAATGCAAGAAACGAAAGCTTGAACAAGGATCCCGTGCTGGGAGTAAGCTATGACAGCTTATCCAAGCTGCTCAACCGCATTCTGCTGATGATCAAGACGGAGTATACGCAAAATATTACCTTAAAATCGATCGCGGAGCGTTTTCAGATGAACAGCACCTATCTTGGACAATTATTTCTCAAAGAATCGGAAATGAAATTTTCGGAATATCTTATGGCTTACCGAATGCTCCTCGCGCAAGAACGAATTCAAGCGTCGGATGAAAAGATCTCATCTATCGCGCTTTCTGTCGGCTATAACAATCTCAATTATTTCTATATGCACTTTCATAGCTATTTTGGAAAATCTCCCTCGGATCTGCGGGGGAAAGGTTAACGACGAGCTTGGCGGAAAGGAGATTATCGATGCTCACGCACTCTACCCGCAAATGTATGTTGACAATCGGTCTTATCCTGCTGCTTGCAGCGTATTCGACCGGTTGCTCCAGGCAGTCTGGCAGATACTACGATCATTATGACGGCGAAACCGTTAATCTGATTTATTACACGATTGGCGAACCCGACAAGGATCTAAAGCTCGTAAACGATAAAATAAACGAAATCATGGCACGCAAAATCGGCGTGACGATCACTTATATCAAGATTGGTTGGCAGGAGTATGAAGAACGATTAAACACGCTTATATCCGCCGGGTCTCCTTTCGACATTGCTTTTGCGCCCAACTATGCGGCTACCGCCATGCGCGGCGCATGGTTAAAGCTTGACGACTATCTCGCAAGCCTGGGCAAGGATTTGTACGACACCATAGACCCTACCTTTTGGCAAGGAGCGCAAATGAACGACGGAGGCATCTACGGCGTGCCCACCAATAAAGAACTGGCCGTCCGCGATCATTGGATGTACCCCGCTTCCATCGTACAAAAATACGATATCGACATTACGAAGTACAATACGCTGGAATCGCTTGAACCTTTGCTCCGGATGATACAGCAAAATGAACCTGCATACCTCCCCATGGAGCTGGATCGGGATTCGCACAACTTTTTTGCTCTCTATGGCTACGAATACGTCATGAACCATAAAATTCCCTTAATGGTGAAATCGCTGGATCCAAACGCCGAGGTCGTGAATATCTTCGAAACAAAGGAAGCCCGGCAGGTTTTGGATACGTTGCGGCGTTATTATAAAGAGGGTTTTATTAACAAAGACGCGGCTCTCCGGGAGCCTGGCGGACTTAAGCGCGGGGAAAAAGTATTTTGGAAGTCCTCCGGCGGCGGGCCGCTCTCGGAGACGACCTGGAGCAAGGATCGCGGCTACAAAGTGGTATCGAATCCCGTAACCCCCAGCGTCGTCACGACAGAAGCGGTACGCGGAGGCATCATGGCCGTCAATGCAAACACCAAACATCCCATTGAAAGCATCCAGTTTCTCAATCTGCTCAATACCGATCCCGAAATTCGAAACTTATTTAATTACGGGATCGAAGGGGTGCATTACAGACTCAATGAACAAGGGCAAGCGATCCCGATTCCCGGCAGGGACAGCCGCGGCAACCCGATTCCGGATGCGCCGGCGAGCTATGCGGGAGTCCAATATACGCAGGGCAACTGGTTTATCCTGAGAACCATGGGGGGCGATAGTCCGGAACCCCTCGATAAATGGGACCAATTTCGTGAATACAATGCCGAAACCGTCAAGTCTGCCGTGCTCGGCTTTACTCCCGATCTATCCGAGCTGACCGTCCAAATCGAAAACATCGAAGGGGTATGGAGGAAATATTATTCCAGTCTAATGACCGGTACCGTCGATGTCGACTCGATCCTCCCCAAGTTTAATGAAGAGCTAAAGCAAGCAGGCATCGAAGAAGTAAGGATGAACGTACAGAAGCAGCTGGATGCGCGGCCTACAAACACCTGAAGGTGATTCCAAAATCCGAAACGCCGAGTACGCTTGCGAGCCGTTACGAAAAAAAGGGTTATCTCTCCGTCTCGACGCGATGATCAAAAACGGAGGGATAACCCGCTTTTTGGTGCAAAGACTTAATCGTGAAACTTGTACGTATAGAACCGCTCCGTGCCGAACCTCTCCACCAAATCGGCCTTCGACATCTTGGCCGGGGACGGGAACTGGGATCGATGCGCGGAGATGGAAGCCACCTTCTGCGGCAAGGTCTCCCGTACGTCGTATTGAACATCGGGCGCGCCCAGCGCGACGACATGGTCTTTGGAGAATGCGACGCACAGCAGCTTGGGCCGATCTTCGGCAGGTATCCTGCCAATTACCCGTACGACCGCCGCACCGGTGGCGTCATGGTCGGGATGGACGCTGTAGCCGGGATAGAAGGTAAAGACCAATGTCGGGCGAACCTCATCCAGCAGTCCCGCGATGACCGATTCGAGCAGCTCCGGCTCTTCGAATTCGATCGTTTTGTCATGGAAACCGAGCAGTCGGAGATCCTGAATGCCGATGGCACGGCAAGCCTCCTCCAGCTCCAGCTTGCGGATGGCCGGCAGGGTTACCCGGCTCGCAAATGGCGGAACGCCCATGTTGCGGCCCATCTCTCCGAGCGTCAGGCAGCCGTAAGTGACTTGGGCACCCTCCCGCACGTACAGCGCCAGCGTCCCGGACATGCCATACGCTTCGTCGTCCGGATGCGGCAGCAGCACTAATATCCTTTCTGCCATGTCTATCTCTCCCTTCCGAACGGCTTCGGGCTCAGTTGCAGCGCAACGACCAGCTTGCCCGTGTTGTCATGGCCGGCCAAAATCAGCCGATCCGATTCCGTCTCTTCGTAATGGGTCAGACCCTCGCAATACACCCAGCCTTGAGCCATCTTAAGCCCGACCCGGTAAGGGCCGCCCCCGGAGATGCCTCCATGGGAATAAACGATGATGATATTGCTGATGAAGCTTGCGGCAGGATGCTTGGAACTATCGAAATGTGCGGCATATGCGCCCGTCGTCTGTTCCAAATGGAGATATAGAGGATCTCCCGTCATGCTATCAATTCGTTGCTGAATGACCGATGGGTCGATCGGAAGCATTGGCAGCACCTCGCTTTCTTAATCTATGGTCTGCCGTCGTGGTCGTGGCAAGACTCGCTCTATTAGTGTACTACAACTTAGTCGATTGGCTCCAGCAGTCCTTTGTTCAGACACATCGCGACCGACAGCGACTTCATGTTCGTCTCGCCGAACAGAATCTCGATGCCGTCTCCCGCCACCTTGGCAATGATGCCCGGTCCGAACACGCGATGATGCACGGACAAACCCGCCTTGAGCTGGGTTCGGTCGCGTAAAGCCCCGCCGTCCCGGCTCCCCGACGAAGCCGACGCGCTGTCGCGGACGCGACCCGAGCCTTGCGCTCCCGAGCCGCCCGGCCGTCCTTCCGTCGTCGTCACGGTCGGCACGCCGGGAGCCAGCGACGCCTTGAGTCGGCGGGCGGACGCGCCTCCTCCCCCGGAACCCGCCCAGCGGCGGGCGCCTTCTTCGCCCGCGGAATCCCACCCGCGCGCTCCCTCGCGGCCGAGACCGCCGCCGGCAAGTTCCCCGCCCGCCGCCAGCCGCTTGGCCACGACGGCTTTCGCCTCCGCCGCACGCTTCTCCGGCTCCACGATATCGCGCATCGCCTCCATGAAGGAGGATTCCGCCGTCTCTTCGCCGTCCCGCTTGCTGTACGAGATCAGCTCCAGATGATGGCGCGCCCGCGTCATGCCTACGTAGAACAGCCGCACCGCCTCTTCCATGAGAGGCTGTTCGCCCGTGCCGCCGTCCTTCTTGTGCGGTCCGGCATACTTGGCATCTTCCGACGAGGGGATGATGCCGTCGATGAGATCCACCATATAGACGCGGTCGAACTCCAGCCCCTTGGCGCTATGAAACGTCGAGAAGGTGACGGCATTTTGCCCCCGCCTGCCCTTGGCGGTACGGAGCAACGTCTCCAAATATTTAAGCCTGGCCGCGAAGTCCTCCATGCTCTCCAGCCCGTCGGCGATTTCCTCCAGCGTGTTTAGAATGCCGATCAAATACTCTTTGCGGAAGCCCAGTCGCTCGCACATTTTCTCCAGCGCCTTCTCGTATCCCAGACGTCCGCGAATGACCGCGATCGCCTGTTTCGGCGGCATGCCCCGCATGCCCTGAAACGTCTCTTTGGCATCCGCAATCGGCTTCGTCTGGTAGTCATGCAGCTTGACGAACCGCAGCAGATTGTCGAACACCGACTCGTTGTTGTCAATTTCCTTGAGCACCGCCATCTGATGTTTGCTGATGTAACCGTTCAGCTTCAGATGAATGCGCTCCAGCAAATCCGCGCGCCGATCCGTAAACGTCATCCGCATAAAGTTGAGCACGTCCTCCACCACCCAGTGGGAGAAAAAGCGGTTGTCCGCATCCTTCATATAGAAGGGGATGCCCGCGCGGTCGAATTCGTTCATTAGCACGATGGACGAAGCATTGTTGCGAAACAGCACCGCCGTCTCGGACAGCTTCTCTTCCCGCTGCAGCCGTTTCACGAGATATTTGGCCTGCTTGCGGTAGTCCGAGAATCGCTTGAACTTGGGCTTGTCCCCCGCCCCGTTCTTCGTGAACATATTTTTGGGATAACGGTTCTTGTTCCGCTTGATAAACTGGTTCGCAGCCTCCACGATCCCCCCGTCCGACCGGTAATTCTGCTCCATAAACAGGATCGCGGCCTTGGGGTAGCTCTCCTTGAAATTAAGCAAATAGGACGGCTCCGCCCCCCGCCAGCTATAGATCGACTGATCGTCGTCGGCCACGACGCACAGATTCCGATGACCCCGGACAAGCTTCTCGACGATCGCATGCTGCACCATGGACGTGTCCTGACTTTCGTCCGTCAGCACGTAGTCGTAGCGCCGCTGGTACTTCGCCAGCATGGCGGCGTCCCGCTCCAGCGACTCCTCGGCGATCGTCAGCATGTCGTCGAAGTCGATGAGCCTCTTTGCATGACCAGTCCGCTTGAAAGTCTCATATTCCCTCGCTATATCGCCGGCATTCGCGACATCCGTCTTAACGGAGTCCCAGTCGGCCTCGGGAATCATTCGATTTTTAGCGTAGCTGATAAAGGTCGTAAGCTCCTCCAACTGATCATCCGTTATATTCTCGCCGTTTACGCGCTTGAACAGGTTGCGCAGAATGATCCGCTTGTGCAGCGGAAGCCCTTCTTCGCCGAGCGCCTCCCCGTCCTCTTCTTCTTCGGTCCTGCCCTCGATAATCTGATAAGACGTGCCGTCTCTCCACAGCCGTTCTCTCGCAATCTCGAACGCGAGACTATGAATGGTAGAAAAATCGACGGGAGGCAGCGCGGGGAAAAACCGGGCGAACCGGTCCCTCATATCCCTCGCCGACGCCCGGCTGAACGTCACGGCCTTGATCCGCGAAGGGTCCGCGCCCTTCTCTTCGATGATGTAGCCGATGCGCATGATCATCGTCGTCGTCTTGCCGGATCCGGGCGAAGCCAGCAGAAGCAGCGGTCCTTCCGTCTGCAGGACGGCTTTCCGCTGCACTTCGTTTAGCTCGACGCCGAGCTCCCTTTTTTTGCGCGACAGAAAATCGTTGTTCCCCTTCATGCTCCCCTTGCCCTCTTTCCGCCCTCAGACTTGCTTGTTGCACTATTGTATCACAATCGGCGCCCGGGGGCTGAACGGGTGGGAGTCTTTGCGGATATCGCTACGAAGAAACCGGGATTTTTTTGCCCTTGCCCCGGAGCTTGGCAGCCTGCTTGTCCACAAAGAGCACGCTTTCAGAATCGATCTCCAGAACGCCATCGAGCTTCATGATCTCTTCCATCGCCTTGAGAAAATCGCTGGCCTTGAAACCTTTCAATTTGAACTGAAGCATTGTGCAATCCCCCTCCGCATCCGATGTTTCGTCGCTGAGCCGGAACTCTCTCCGTTCCTGCTTGATCATCAGATTCGATATTCGAATGTTATTCTCTTCGAACACCATGGCAATTCGCCCCCACAATCCGGGGCTGTCCATCACCTTCAGTTCGATTGACTGGTACCGACGATTGCGCAGCAGCACCTTCTCCCACTTGTTAAGAACATACAAGCTGATCAGCACCATCAGCGTACACACCAGCGCGCCTGTATAAAAGCCTGCGCCTACGCAGAGACCGATCGCAGCCACCGTCCAGATCGATGCCGCCGTCGTCAATCCTTTAATCACATTGCCATTGCGCAATATCGCGCCGGCCCCCAGAAAACCGATGCCGCTAATCACTTGCGCCGCCAGCCTTGCAGGATCGACCCGGACATTGGCTTCGTCGATAAATTGACCAAAGCCGTAGCTGGACATGAGCATGATGGTTGTAGAGCCGAGACAGACCAAAATATGCGTACGGAAGCCCGCCGCATGGTTGCTCCATTCGCGTTCTATGCCGATCAGGCCGCCCAGCAGCGCCGATAAAACCATACGGATTGATAAATCCAGCCAGGATATCTCCCACACGCTTTCCATCTCCATTAACATCGCCTATCACCCTTTCGCCATTGCCTACACGGAAATGGGGATTTATTCAGTAGAAAAGGGCCATAAGATGGCCCTTTCTTCTAATGCTCGATTATTGTTCCAGCACCCTTCTTAATAGCTCGGGCTTATTTGTAATAATGCCTGCTACATCCAATTCAATTAGTCTTTTCAAATCCGCTTCTTCATCCACTGTCCACGTATAAACGGTTTTGCCCGCATGATTTGCAATGTCCATAAAGGCTTCTGTTACAAGCGAGTGGTGCGGATGCAGCGAAAACACCTCGACTCCCGATTCGTTCTCGAACTTTTTGAAATCTGCAGCCTCGAGATCGTAAAGCAAGCCAATTCGAATTTCAGGCAATAATACTTTTAGCTCTGCCAAGCATCCATAATGGAACGATGATACGACTGTACCTCCGATCCGGTCCGTTTTTTTTAATACGTCAATTAAGCGATCTAACATCCCGGGCGTTTCGGCAGCTTTTATTTCCACATTAAACTGTACATTTGCAGGAACTTTCGTCAACACTTCTTCAAGCAGAGGAACATATTCCCCGGCATATTGATGACTAAACCACTTGCCGCAATCATAACCCTTAATATCTTTGTAATTAAGATTAGCGATGTCGCCTGCGCCATTAGTCGTGCGATCTAATGTGTGGTCATGAATAACGACGACCTGCTTATCCTTGGTAAGATGAACATCCAGCTCGATCATACCGCATCCCTGCCTGACACCTAGCATAAATGCCGCTAAAGAATTTTCGGGTGCCTCCGCCGAAGCGCCGCGATGCGCGATTACAAGTGGCTTTGCCGCTTTCATTCTGTTTCCTCCATTTTAAATAGCAATAATGGGGCATAACTACGGAGTAAAGGAAATACCGCCCGCTGCGTTGATTCTCACCTTATAGCTAGCCGTTTTTCCTTGGTAGGATGCGGTAATCGTTACTGCACCTGGACGGTGAGCCGTTACAACGCCAGATTCAGATACAGATGCCGTCCGCGGCTTGCCGCTTGTATACATTGCGCCATCGCTTATCGTTTGCCTTGTTCCATCTTCGTAGATTGCGGTAAGGACTAAACTTAAGGTAGAATGCGCCTGCATACGCGGATCCGCTCCGCTAAGCTCCAACCGAATCAACTCAGGCTGAACTTCCTTCTTAAGAACGATTAGCTCATAGGATGAAATCAGGCCCTTATACTCTGCCGTTATAAATACGATTCCTTCCGCCTTTGCCGTTACTGCACCGCTCGCGCTGATCTCCGCAATACTTGGATCACTGCTTGTATAGATGACGTCCGTCTCTACCTTTTCCCGGCTTTCATCGCTGTATACTGCAGTGGTCGTCGTTTGATCGCTCTCTCCAGCGATCAGCACAGCCGCTCCTTCGAGCTCAAGCTCAATCAGGGTAACGGGCTCTCCTTCGTCGCCTTCCGATACCGATTGTAACACAGGACGTTTAGCAACATCATCCCACTTCCAGATCGCGTTAAAGTCCCACCCTAATCTGTCTGTATAGGTAGATGGAGTCTCTATCTCCGTTTCAGATAGACCTAATCCTTTAAGCGTTGTTAATGCTCCCTCAGCAACACCTTCTTTATTTACCATCATGCCGTCAAATGCATAATTATTTTCGAGAGTGGCGGTGTGCCCAGTAAGAACCCGTCCCATTACACGGTTCGCCATCGTTGGCGCCGTAACCGAAGGACCTATAGCAATGACATTTCTGACGACCGTATCATTGTATCCATAACCAGTCACTCCGCCCGCATTGCTCGTAATCGCCCGAACGGTTCCGGACGCATACACGTTTTCCGTCAAGCTGCCCGCGTTCGTTATTCCGATTAGTCCGCCGGCCTGACTTGCCTGAGCGGTTACATCCGCGGTAGAGTAGCTGTTCCTGACGATACCGTTAGAATAGCCAACTAGCCCGCCCACTGTGCTGGAGCCCGTAATGGAGCCTGTTGAAAGACTATTCTCTACCTCGCCATTGTTCGTGTTGACGAGTATGCCTATTCTGCTCCCGCCAGTGACGCTAGCATCTATCATAGCGATATTTTTAATTACTCCGCCATTGAGATGGAATAAGCCGCCGCTCGCGGAATTAAAGTTAACTATTTTTTTCCCGTCGCCATCGAAAACGCCGGTGAAGGAAACCACTTTAAACAGTGATTCGGCCGGTTGTCCGGAATAATCCAAATCTTGATCCAAAATATATTTTTCCGCCGGGAAGCTTTCCATCACGTTCAGATCAGCTATGGATTTGATTTTGTAATAACCTGCTTCATTTCTTTCCAATGGCACGGCAGGCTCTTTCGCCTCTTCAGGATTACTGCTTAATACCGGACGCTTTAACGTATCGCTCCACATCCAGACCGACTCAAAATCCCAATTCAGTCTATCGGTATACGTAATAGGGTCTTCGACTTGCTGTTGGGATAGCCCTAAACCCTTTCTATTATTGGCAGCGGCGATACTTTCTCCTTCTTTATCCACGATCATGCCATCGAACGCATAATTATTCTCAAGCGTTGCGGTATGCCCGGCAAGAACTCGTCCCACCACACGGTTCGCCATCGTCGGCGTCACGACTGAAGGGTTAAGAGCCATAACGTTTCTGACGACCGTATCATTATAGCCGTAGCCAGTCACTCCGCCTGCATTGCTTCTAAGCGCCTGAACGGCTCCGGATGCATACACGTTTTCCGTCAAGCTGCCTGCGTTTGTAATTCCGATCAGACCGCCAGCCTGGTTCAGCTGGGCCGTTACATCTGCAGTCGAATAGCTGTTTCTCACGATGCCATTGGAATAGCCCGCTAGACCGCCCACTGTGCTGGAGCCTTCGATCGAACCCGTTGCATAACTATTTTCTACCGTTCCGTTGTTCGTGTTAACGAGTATGCCTATATTACTCCCGCCAGTGACGCTTGCATCTACCATAGCGATGTTTTTAATCGTCCCGCCATTTAGATGGAACAAGCCGCCGCTTTCTGATTTATAGTTGTATAACGATTTATGATTTCCATCAAAAATGCCAAGGAAAGGCGTCCCCTTAAACAAGGGTTCAAAAAGCTTCCCTTCAAAATCAAGATCGTTTTCCAATCTATAATTTTCATTCGGAAATTCAGAAATAATCCCCAAGTCGCTAATTGAACGGATGATAAAATATCCGTCTTCGTTCTGATCAAGCTTCGGCTTAGGAATATCGTCCTCGTTAATTTGTTCCAAATTGCTTTGCAGCAATGGACGTTTGGCCTCTTCACTCCAGGTCCAGATCGAATCGAAATCCCAACCTAAGGTCTGTATGAAAAAGGATGGCTTCGCGAATACGAGTGAACCGACCCCTTGACCCTTTTCATTGTTCGGATCATTCACTGTAACATTCTCGCTGCTAACGAACATGTTTTCATCGGCGTAATTATTGACTAAAGTGGCTGTATCCCCGGCTAACACTCTGCCGACAATTCGATTGGATGCCGTACCTGTAACAACTGACGGATTTAATGCCATACTATTTCGAATGACCGTATTGTTATATCCGTATCCGCTGATACCGCCGGCATTTGACTCCTCTGCTATAACGGCTCCCATGGCATAGACCTGTTCCGTTACGCTGCCCCGATTGGTAATCCCAATGATACCGCCGGCTTGCTTGCCTCGTGCGCTGACGCGAGCTGTAGAATAACTGTTTTTTACGATACCGCTCGAGAAGCCCGCTAGCCCGCCAACTGTAGAATTGCCTCTAATAGATCCGGTGCTGTAAGCAAATTCCACGATTCCGTCATTCTGATCGACCAGGATCCCAACATTGCTTCGGCGTACATCAATGTCGGCATTGATTATTCCTACATTTCGAATCGTCCCTTCATTAATAGCAAAGAGACCCGCGCCGCCCGAGGAGACAACAACGCCTGTAATCGTATGTCCCCGCCCGTCAAACGTCCCGGTAAATGGGGTGTCATTCGCGCCGATTGCTTCAAAAAACATACCCTTGCCATCAATGTCCCGATCTAAAATAAAATGTTTGTCCGGAAACTCACGCATTTTATGAAGTCCGCCGGCACTTTTGATTTGATAAGGGTTGTCTACCGAACCATCGCCCAGCATTCCTTCTTTAGCGATTAACGGGTCCGTTAACGGTTCTCTATCGATTGGATTATTAACCAATCTTACGACGATCGTATGTTCATCGCCAAATGCAAGAGGGTTGTCCAATAGGATGATTTGTTCACGACCGAGATGTTCTAGTGTCGCTTCCTGAATAACCGTCTCCAACAGCTGTTCGCCTGTATGATCACGTTTCTCCCCGATAACGGTGACACGTTCAACCCCGCTCGGGTAATTCAAAACCCCAACGCCCTTCAAGACATTATTTTCTATAATGGCGCTCGTTAAGTTCAAAACATTTTCAGGTTGTTTTATCGTAAATGAATCAATTTCTACCCCGTCGCTATTGTAAGCTTTCAAAGCGAGGGATTGATCGTTTGACTCTAAAATAACGCCTGTCTGCTTATTTTCATCGTAAACGATATGATCCCAGTCAAATGATTGATTATCATGGAACGTTGGACCTGATGAACCAACCGTCACAAAAGTTGTTCCCAGATTCATCGCTTCTTCCGAAATATCTTTTACACCGTTTCGTATCGTTGTCCGTTTATACAGATGATCATGACCGCCAATGTACAAGCTAACGCCAAGCCGTTCGAATGCTTGAGACAATTTCGCTCTCATCATATCCATCCCGGTCTCATCGCCGGATTGACCGCCATAATAAGGATAATGCCCCATGACGATTTTCCACTTTTTATCGGTTGCCCGCATATCTTTTTCCAGCCATGACAGCTGCTTGTCGAAATCCACCATAGAATTCAGAACAGCAATATGCATATCGCCATTGTCAAATGAATAATTCGTTTCCCGATAACTGCCTCCGCCATTCTTCGGCAGGTTAAAAAATCCGGAGTACGGCCCGAATTTCCGCTCCGTCGCATGTTCGCGATCCCCGACAATATGGGCAGAAACTAGACCCAAATCGTTGTTGTAAATGGTGTTAAACACATCATTCCAAGCATAATGATTGCCGCCTAGCCAGGCCAAGTCGCCGACTTGAATCACGGTCTGTCCGTTTGCATTTTTCTCCCGCAGAACGTCCAGCATATCCGTAAAGAGTTGGAAACTTTCCGGATTGCGATCGGGAACTTCAAGATCCCCCATCACATACATGACGGCTTCTTCTGCAGCTGGCGCGGTCCTGAAGCTATAACCGCTGCTCCAAGGTCCAGTCGGCGAAGCCCCATATCGATAGTCATAAGTTGTCCCTAAATCGAGATCTGTTAAGTTCGCTTCATGAGCTGCAAGCACGCGATAGTTGCTCTTTGCAAACGTATCGCCATAGGCGACTTGAAAATACGAAACTTCCGCTTGGACCGCTTCAGCATTGTCCCACGTCGCCTCTGACTCCGGCTTAAACTGAACATACGACGTTTCTAATGCCTTATCCGTCACCAAATTGATGCCAACTTCATGTTCGTTTGCACCTACATTAACAATAGGTTGAAATTCATTCAAAATTTTATCGGCATCCAGCGTTTGTTGATCAACAAGCAATCGGATAAGTTCAACACGCGTATCTCCTTGAGAGTCGGTTGCTACATACTTAATGAAATATTCCCCGTACATCTCGACTTTGAATTGCCGATTTGCAACAGCTACTTCGCCTTTATCGTTAAGAACGATCGCTTCCACCGATAAAGATTGACCGCGATTATCCGTCGCCGAAGCGCTAAGCACTTCTACTTGATCCCCAAGCTTAATCGTATCCGGATATTGTCCTTGCACCGTAATTTCAGGCGCATGCACCGTGCCCCTCGTTTCCTCGCCAATCCAGATTGGAGCGCTTATAGCTTCTTCGCCGTCCCCTTGGAAAGCTCTTACGAGGAAATAGTCCCCATCCTTACTTGCAAAGGTTTCTTGCATTTCAAATGGATTGCTGGCAATATTGCTGTACTCCTTGACGATTTCGCCGCTGTTTTTGTACACAACGACTTTATCCAAATGATCAGTGGCATCAGGGTCGTTTATTCGTATATGAAGACTAATTTCATTTGTATCGGCTGGAAGGATCGCCCCCATCATCTGACCGTTTGCCGAAACCGCCATTTCTAAATTACGATCAAATGATACATAGGTGCGATGATTTCGCATCGCCTCGTAAAGACCTTCTCTTGTGAGATTATCCCCCCACATTCCGGTCACATGGGGCTGTACCATCCCCCAGTTTCCTTTGTGCTCGTCTCCGCCAAACACAGGGGATACATGCCAGCCTCGATCTAACGCCTTGGTATAGATCGCAAAATCATTGGAGGATTTGTATTCCATCATGTTCAGGTTTCTGTCAACATCCCGGTTATAGTGTTTAAATTCATTAAAGCTCCAATTTCCCGACGAACGTGGATGATTAAACTGAGCAATCGCGTTAGGATCTTGGGCAAGTCTTGCGTAAAAGGTTGGCAAATCGTATTTGATGTCGCTCCAGCCCCAAGTGCCATCCGCGCCTACTCCATGTGTTCTTGCAAACCATGGGGCATTAAATAAGTTAATATGGCCCGATTCATCATACCAAGTCACTTCCGTACCAGGCAGCGTAATAAATTCGTTATCGCGATTGTGAGCATCGGATTGCTCATGCAGCAGCTTGTATTCTTCTGAATAAGAGTCCTGTACATTCGTAATAAAATCACTGCCCGTACTGATGTCGTAAGTCACATCGTGTTCAGTCACTGCATAAAAATCAAAATCCGTATTTGCTTTCACAAAATTGTAAGCATCGTTAGGCAGCAATATCCCATCGCTAAGAGAGGTATGGGTATGCATGTGACCTTTGTACAGAGAGGCTCCCAAGTACTCGGACCTCTCCTTGACAGAAACAACTTCCCCTTTCTCCGAAGACGCGAATACCAACATGCCGTAACAAAGACTAACAACCCCCGCAATGATACAGGCCAGCACAATAAAAGGCAGTCTTCTTCTTTGAGACTTCACATATATCCTCTCCTTTTTGGCTGTTCATCTCAACTATCTTGTTCATCACAGTCGCAACAATGACTTAATGACAGGCGCAAGCGATTGTGCTATGCGCAAAAATCCGAGGTCAGTCGGATGTGTTCCGTCAACCGTACATTCTTCGGCGGAATCATTGCCCAGCAGCTTAAGACCGTCAACGAAATGGATATTATGGTCACCTTCTTTCCGCCTCCGTTCCACATTCTCGATCTGAATCAACCTGCGGCGATCATTAAGCTCCCTTCTCTTCATATAGAACTGGTCTTCGGCAGTGCTGATCCTGGAGACTACTAATATAGGAACCTCGGGATGACGCTCTCTTAATATTTGGATAAAAGCGGGCAGCGTTCGTGCGATGTTGCCGGCCTCGCCCGTATTCCCCTCATAATCAAGAATAATAAGCGCCGGATCATCGATTTCCGAAATAATATGCGCAAGCTCCGGTTCGCCCTTTCCATTCCCCGAGAAACCAAGATTGACGAACTCCATCGGAATCATGCGGCTGAGAATATTGGTATAAGCCATACCCGGCCGCGAGGCGCATCCCCCTTGCGTAATCGAAGTTCCATATATAATGACGGGTTTATTGCTAGCATAGGCAGGTGCATCGCTTATGTCGGCATCCTGATCTACCCCAATCCACACCTCTTCCACCCCTTGGTAGAGCGGTAAGTTTAAGGTGACGGCCACTTCTTTTTTTGTATCCCACCGATAAAGCTTTGATTCATATTCGCTTTCCGTTGGCTTGAATTTAGCCGCGGTGATAAAGCTCTGCTCTCCCGGTTCTCCAAGATAGCAGTCAACTCCGCATTGCCCTGTAGGCGCCATATGATACATATTGGAAGGTCCGGCAAGACGCACCCTTATGACCAGCCTCGAAGAATTGGTGCGAAAGCGAATTTGCCCGCCTGCCGTACAATAAGCAAGCGTATCAACCGCAGGCGGCAAGACGGCCCCGGAAGCGAGGGGCAGGCGTCTGTAAATCCCATCCTGCGCAAGCCAAGGGAAGCCCGCTATATGAAAAGGCGCTTCGAGCGGAGAATGCCATCTCAACTGTTCGCCTTCCATTGTCTCCTGGTATATCGGGTCGCCCAGTTGATCTAAATTTATCTCTTTCGATTGAACATTCATCTGTAAGTTCTCCCCTCTGTCTCTACATGCGTACATTTCCCACGTTTATTCGATTTGGAATATATACTTCCGAATCGCCTGAGCAACGCCATCCTCGTTGTTGGTAGCCGTGATTACGTCCGCTATGGATTTGATATGCTCTTCTCCGTTGGCCATCGCTACACCGAGACCTGCCGCCTTCAGCAGTTTCGCGTCATTATGGCTGTCCCCCATAGCAATGACATCGGACATGGACAAGCCCAGCATCTGACATACTTGGCGTACTCCGCTTTCCTTTGTAATGCCTTGCACCGAAATCTCCATATTGACAGGGGCAGAGTGGGTAATCTCAAGCGATCCAAAGCTGAGCAGCTCTTCCTTTAGTCCCGCAAGCTTCGTCTGGTCTTGACAGCCGATGCCGAATTTCATCCAATCCCGCTCGAACATCTCCGGCGTCCAGTCCTTGGCGCCTGTCAGGCTTTCTACACTGTAGCCCCAATACCAATCGCCTCGTTCGGCAGCAATTGCGTGAATGCGTCGAATCGTTTCCCTAGGAATAAATATGCGTTTATAAAGCTTGCCCGGACCTTCCCATATCTCAGCGCCGTTGAGCAGCACCATTGGAGAGTCGAGACCAAGCTCATCCCAGATGCCCTTCGCCGTTTGCAAGCCTCTTCCGGTAGAAAATATGACTTTCACTCCGTTGTCTACGGCATATTGAATCCATTTTTTAGTCTCATCCGTTATTTGCTCCCGATCTGTCAGGAGAGTCCCGTCCAGATCCAGTGCAATCAGCTTATACTTCGCTTGTACCTGATGCATGACATTCATCCCTTCACCGCGCCCATCGTCGCACCTTCCATAAGCAGTCTTTGGAATAGAATATAAATAATAATGGACGGTACCATTGCAATGGTTACGCCGGCAAACAAGGTTACCCAATCTGCAGTAAATTCCATTTGTTTATTGGCGGAATACATTTGTACCGCAATGGGATATTTCTTAGGATCGCTCAAATAGATGAACGGCGCCAAGAAATTGTTATAGAAGCCCAGGAACTTGAATACGCCGACAGTTACAATTCCCGGTGTAGACAACGGTACAATAACGCGCCAAAACTTTTGGAATAATGTCGCGCCATCCATCGTTGCGCTCTCCTCAAGCTCCACAGGCAGAGAACTCATAAATCCTCCGAGCAACATCAGGTAGAACACGCTTTCGCCCAAACTGGACAACAGTATTAATCCCGTTAAGCTATTGGTCAAATCCAGTTCCCTCATAATGACATACTGAGGCACAAGCGCATTGATGCCGGGCAGGAACAGGGATAACATAATCAAGCCCCAAATCAGCTTTCTTCCTTTGAATGTCATTCGAGTAAGCGCATAAGCGTTAATGGTCGTAAAGAAGAGTCCCAGCACCAGACTTCCGCCAACATAGTAGAGCGTATTTAAGAGCGATTGGCCAAAACCGTATTGATTCCAAGCCTTCGAATAGTTCTGCCATCTAAATTCAGAAGGCAGCGCCCATATATCTTGAAAAAATTCCGGATTGCTTTTTAACGATTCATAAATAACCCAGACTAAAGGAAATAAAATGGTTAGCGCCCAGGCATAAAGCACCACACGCCACACAATGTCCATTAACGTTCGTTTTTCCTTCAAATAGATCCCTCCGAACCTTCATATGGAAACTAATACTCGTAGCCTTTGTTCGGCACAAATTTATCGATTAACAGCTTGGCTGTTACTAATATAACGAACAGAATCATACCGACCGCGGAAGCGTAGCCGTAATTCCGATACTCTACGCCAAAGGCTAAGTTAAACATGTAGAGGCCGATTACGTCCGTCGAACCAAATGGCCCCCCATTCGTCATAATGAGGATGATCTCGAAGCCCTTCATGGTGCCGACAACGAGGAACAAAGCGCTGACTCGGATAATTGGCGTAACGAGCGGCATCGTAATTTTAAACAAACGCGTCATATGGCCGGCTCCTTCAAGTATCGCCGCCTCGTACAAAGACTTTGGAATCGCCAGCATCGCATTGGCAAAGATTATGGCGTACAAGCCGACGCCTCCCCAAACCCATGCCGGGATAATGGATGCAAGCGCCGTGCTTTCATTGCCCAGCCAATAGAAATTCCCGATATCAATGCCGATGAATTTTAGAATGCCGTTCAGCAAACCATACGATCCGTCATAAATGAAGGCCCAGAGGAGAGCGACTACGACCGTCGATAAAACGTTCGGGAAAAAAAACAGCACCTTCAAAAATTTATTTTCTTTATACGTTTTATTTGTAATCAGGTAGGCAAGAAGCAAAGAGATGATAATAACGAAGAAAGGCACTGTTATCATAAAAATCAAGTTATGGGTAAGCGCGCGCCAAACATATTTATCTTGGAATGCGGTGATGAAATTGGACAGACCGACAAACTTAGCATCCGTAAACCCGTCCCAATTGAGCATCGCATAATAGACAGATAGAATGTTCGGAAACAACGTAAAAAGCAAATAGCCGCCAAAGGGAGGCACGATGGCAATGAACAGAAATATCCACTTCTGCGTATTCGCTTTATCTAGACCCAGCTTGCTTACAGTCTTCACAGCGGTTGAATCAGACACGTGAGGTCAACTCCTATCTTACTAGACGTTTATAAGTCATGTTCAGCGCGAAGCCTATAAGACCCTGAGGCTGCAATGGAGAAGCGGAGAGGAATCCTCCCCGCTCCATCGCGTCTTAATTTTTCTTTTCAGCCTCTAGAGCTTTCGTCAGCAGTTCTTCGGCTTGCTCCAGAATCGGTTTCGGATCCTGCATGCCCATAGCAAATTTAGCGATATTCTCATTCATTAATTTTTCCGCCTGAGCAAGATTCGGATCGGAAATGTTGATAGACCGGCTTGCTTTAAAAGTTTGAGCATCATTATCCGAAATGTACTTCAGGACGGATTGGGCAGAGCTGGAAAGGTTAGCCGCTTTGGCAGGATCATCCGTCAAATCCTTGCGCATTGGCAAAGCGCCTGCTTTTTCGGCAGCAAATTGTTGATTATCAAGCGTAACGAGCCATGCGATCAATTCTTTAGCCCACTTTTTGTTCGACTCCGGCTTAGCGGCCCAAATATAGTTGAAGTTTGATGTTCCGCTTCGAATCCAAAGCTTTTGATCGGTGTTGTCTCTGAAAGGAACTGCCATGTAGCCCCAATCGAAATCCGCAGGCGTTGCTTCTTTCATCTCATTCTCGACATGAGTCCCCGTAGATACCATTGCTGCTTGCCCTTGAATAACTTGCATTTGCGATTGCGTATGGTTCAATGCCGGAAGTCCTTCTGCAAAATAGCCTAGCTTGCCAAGCTCATAGAAGCGCGTCCAGGTTTCAACCGTCTCTGGATTTGTGTATTGAGGCAGACCATAAGTTCTATAATTATCGATAAACTCATCGACATGGCCATTGATATCAGCCAGCTCAAAGTTCTTGGCTGTTCCGAAAGCCCAGTTATGGTAGCTTGGATGAATGCCCGGGAACGTAATTGGAGCAATGCCGTCCGCTTTAATGTCTGCTAGCAGTGCTTTAAATTCCTCCCATGTGTTCGGATTTTGGTTCCAGCCATGCTCTTCGAATAGCTTTTTGTTAAAGAACAACCCGCCAAAGCTGCTCGCCGTCGTAAATTCATATCTTTTCCCGTTGATCAGCGGCGTTGACTCGTACATGCCGGGCATCATAAGATCCTTGACCTTTTTATCCGGTACGTCTGGAAGAGGGAAATCCCAAATGTCATCCATTGGTTCAAGCTTACCGGCTTCGGCGAGCCCAATAATGCCTCCGGAAGGCTCCGTATTGAATAGGTCAAACATGTCATTATCATTGCCTGCAGAGATTTTTGTAGAAAGAATCGTCTTCATATCGGCTGAAGCCGTGATGTCTACTTTGACATTCGGATATTTGGCTGTGAACGAATCAACTGCATAATCGAACCATTCCCGGCCATAACCTCCAACAAAGAAGCCTACCTTTAGCGTTACTTTCTCAGTCTTTGACAATCCGTTCTCATAAACCTCTGCTTCTGCAGGCGCACCCGGCTTATCGGAGCCAGCAGGAGTCGTACTTGGACTAGGTCCGTTGTTTCCTGAGCATGCGGCGAGCATCGTTAGAGATAATACTGCCGCAGCACCCGTACTCATTAATCGATTCCTTTTTCCATTAAACATTTTTGTTCCCCCTCTTAATTAATAAATAAATTGGATTAACTATTCAAGGATAACTATGTTTTGTTAATTATCAATCAAATCAAGGTGAATACTTTGTAAATAAATAATGGCTTTGATCCCTTAAGCCTCACCTCCAAAATGATGTGTAAGCGTTTGCATATTGATTATTTAATAAGGCATGCCAGCCAACTTATCAATTGTTTTGAAAATCATTAATGGCCCTTTTAATAATCGGGAGAGTTAACCTGAAAGCCCGAATTTCCAAAAAGGTTAATTTCAACTGAAATATCGCAATACTTCTAAAGCTTCGATTAGCACTGAAACCGCCTTTCATCCCAAGACGATGCATAATATACTTTGTCCGTCGAATATGGAATAAATTAGTTATAATGATAAAGGATTCCAGGCGTTGCTGCTCCAATAATTGCTTGCTATACATTAAATTCTGAACCGTATTCAATGATTTATCTTCTTTCAATACTCTTTTTGCCGGAACGCCTCTCTCAACCAGATAATTTTTCATCAGATCCGCTTCCGAATGTCGTGAACCAACTGCTCCCCCCGATACAATGATGTATTTGTGCCCAAATTGCCGAAAAAGTTTGTAAGCCTCATCCAGTCTTTCCTTAAGCAAAGGATGTATTCGGCCGTCTTTGGATACATAGCCAAGTACAATAAGCGCATCTGCTTTGCCAGGTTTCAACCTAACTGCATGCAGCCAGCATATGTAAGTAAGGACCGCTATCGCTGCTGCTACAATTATCCATCCCATCCATACCATGACTTGCTCCTCTAGTCGTCAATTTGCTACACTTAATCAAATCAGTTTACAAATTAATCATATCTATTTTTTAAACAATGTCAATACAATCCTTAGCTTTTTTTGTATTGCGGGGTTAAAGTTTCCCATTCCGGCCTGTCTTGCAACTTTTATTCCCTTCGTATTAATGCTACACTTAGAGCAAAGTATGCGTATCATTTATCAAATGTTTTGAATCTCGATTCATATCTAATATGTTGTCGGAAAGAGGATGCATATCGTGGGAGATTCGGTCAAAAAAACTAGCCATATGTTACTAAAATCCATTAATCAGCAGAAGGTTCTTTTTCTCATTTATTCCGAAGGGCCAATCTCTCGCGTAGAGCTTTCAGAAAAGACCGGACTAAGCAGGCAAACCGTAACTAATATCGTTAACCGCCTGTTGGAGGAAAAAATAATCGTGGCTGGAGAGCTCATGGATCTGGAAGCAGGAAGCGGAAGAAAAAGAGTGGGCCTTCATATCAACAGCGGCAGCTTTTATGCCATTGGGCTTGAGCTCGCCGGCAAATATATTCGCGGGAAAGTGTACAACCTGCGTCAAGATGCCGTCGCATCAGCCGAACGCACGATTAACAAATATGGCTCCGTTGATGTACTGCTGAAACTGCTCCATGAAGTCATTGATGAGCTGATCAGTCAAGTGCCCAACGCTTCCAAAATAAAAGGCATTGGCATCAGTATACAGGGCCTGGTGGATTCTCAGCATGGCATCGTTCTCCGGACGCCCGGCATAGGTTTTCATCGTCTGCGGCTCAGTCAGCTGCTCGAAGACAAATATCATATTCCTGTGCACATCGAAAATGATGTTAATCTTCTTTCCGTTTACGAAAACATGAACGGGTGCTTGAAAGAATCGAATAACAATATCACGATTAAGTTCGATTATGGTACCGGCGGCGCTATTGTCGTCGATAAACAAATTATAGCGGGTTCCAACTTTGTCGCAGGGGAATTCGGGCATTATAAAGGGTTCTATGGGGAAGACGCTTATCCTTGCCATTGCGGCAGATCCGGATGCTTAACGACGCTTGCTTCCAGCAGCGGGCTGGGTGTGTCTATCAAATGTACGCTGGATGAGTTTGCGGAAGGCATCAAAACAGGAGATGCCAAGTTCCTTAGCTTGTATGAAAAAATTGTCGATGGCATATCTGTAGCCCTTTCCAACATTATTACGTTTATTAATCCAGACAGCCTGCTTATGACTGGCCTTGTCATTCAATCGATCAGCCCCGAGATGTTCAGCGACATCAAGGCCAGAGTCATGCATCAACTGCCGGTAACGGTTAATAACGTACAAATGACATACCTGTATAACAAACCGGACGAAACGAAACTTGCTGCCGGTCTAGTGATTAAACGGGCTTTTGAAATTCCGCTTAATACTCTATCTCTTTGATTTTGGGTAAATGCTCGTTTAAAGGTTAGGGGCTGTCCAATAAGCGGACAGCCCCTTCTCCCCTTTATAACGCGCACACTCAACGTTTATTCAACTGCCGGGAAGCTTATTCCCCTTCTCCAGCAGCTTGATCGTTTTGCGATCCAACTGCTCTAACATTTGGGCGAATATCGGCCAGTCCACCTGATGCCGCTCATTCCAGGCTCGCTCCGCCATCGCCGGAACTCTCAGATGCAACAGGTCGATCTGATGTTTCTCCTCGTTCTCCCAGGAGCAGAATTGCATGCCAAGCGGCCTGAAGCTTTCGTCCAACTGTATGGGATTTAAGTATGCCTTCGACTTCTCCCAATAATTGCCCCATCTTCTGGAGTTCCACGCATAGATCTCCTCAGGCGGCCAATGTTTTGTCGGCGTCGCGTACAAAGGCTTCCATGACGCGTTAATCAAGGTAAAACCCGCTGCGTCAAGCTGGTCGGGCGTATTATAATAGCTCTCCCAGGCTACCACGGTAATGTCGCTGGGGATCTCAATTCCCGCATCGTCCGAGAAGCCCTCCCATACTATTGCTTTTTTGCCGTTCCTTTTAACGACCTCCGCCGCGCGAATGACATAATCGCGAAGCAGGCTTTCCGCATTCGAAGGCGAGAATCGTTCCATGCCTTTCCGGCAGACAGGACAATTGTCGTAAAAGCTCATGTTCGTTTCGTCGCCGCCGATATGAACGTATTCCGAATATCGGAATACTTCGCATACTTCATCCAATATCGTTGCAACGGCTTCGAATACATCCGGACTGCCCAGGCAGATCACATTCCCGTGCGCTTCCCCGAAGCCTGAAGTGAAAATGCCCGGTTCCGCTTCGTTCAACCTCCGGGAATGCCCGGGCAAATCAATCTCCGGCACTAGCTGAATTCCGCGCTTATGCGCGTATTCGACCAGCTCCGTCAGCTCCTGACGGCTGTAATGCCTGTTCGGTGTCGGAATATGTGGATAAGCTGCCAGCGGGAAGGTAAAGGATTCATTGTCCGTCAAATGCAGATGCAGATGCGACAATCGATACAATCGGCAGAGATCGATCATCTGCCTGATCATATCCGGGCTATGCCGCTGTCTGGCCACATCAAGCAGAAGCCCCCTGTAGGGAAGATCGGGTTCATCCTCGATATGGCAATAAGGCAGCTCGCCCGTATCCGACATAAGCTGAAGCAGTACGGTCGTCGCTGCGGCAACCGCGGAGTAGCTGCCGCCCGACACCTCTACGTTTCGCTCGATCGTGATGCGGTATTGTTCCCGATTCAGGGCCGTGTCCAGCCTCAAATGAACGATTGCTCGAACATCCGCCGCAGGCTCGGGCGAACCCTCCAGCAGAATTTCGATTTCCCGGGCCACGACGGGAACCAGTTCCGCCAATTCCGGGGACTCCGCCAGGATTGACGCCTGACGGAGCGTGGTCCAACCTTGCTTGTTGCGAAATGACTTGGTTAACGGTATCAGTGCCGGCATCTCCATACTCATGACCTCTTCTCCTATATCTTCAAATGTTCTTTACATTCGCGGGATCACCAGCAAGTCTCCAGCCCATGCGCCTCGAACGCCAACGCTTCCATAAAGAAATAATCGCCGTAGCTTGTATATTCCATCTTTCCGTTGGAATGCGTCAGCAGGCCGTTCACGTGTTTGTCGGGATCGAAGTAACGTTGCGCCAGCGACTCCATCGCCGCTTTTTTGTAACGTGTGAGCGCCGCATTCTCCCCATGTTTGCTCATCCTCTGAATAGCGCACACAACGATGGCCGCCGCGGATGTATCCTTGTTGTACGCCATATTATTCGGATCGGTGGAATCCCAAGGGAAGGCGGTCACGCTGCCGAATGCGAGCGCCGGCGTCTCCTCGGGCAAGCGGAAATCCCATACCGGCACGCCGTCTCCGCCCGCCTGCTCCACGAACCGAAGCGCTAGCCGCTCCGCAAGCGCGTGATATTCGGGCTCCTGCGTATAATCGTAAGCGATGGCCAAACCGTAGATGGCCCAAGCCATACCTCTCGCCCACCAGGAATCCGTGGCGTGGCCGCAGTAATTTTCCGGCTGGACAGGCGCCCCGTCAAACACCGAGAAGCGGTACGCATGGTTGACCGAACCATCTTCCCTGATGAAATGCCGAATCGTCGTCCGGATATGCTCCTTGGCAATATTCGCGTAGACGGGATGGCCGGTTTCCCGGCTGGCCCAGAACAGCAGCGGCAAATTCATCATACAGTCGATAATGGCGAGCCCTTCGCTTTTTGTGAAAAAATGATCCTTCGCCAGCTCTTCGTCCACATAATCCGGCGTCCGATTGTCCATTCTGCCCCAAGCCTGAATGTAGTGGCCGTTCGGAACGTACCGCTTGATTAATTCATCGGCCGCTTTGACGCTTAGCTCCTTCATTCGCGTTTCGCCGGTCTGCCGATACAGGAACACACTGTAGGGAGAATACAGAAATCCCAAGTCATGCATCGTTTCCAGCGAATCGCGGTTGACCTTATCGTGAAAATAATCGTAGCCGGAGCGGAGCCAATTCAGAAACGATTCATCCTTGGTAATCGCATAAGAGATGCCCGCCATTCCGGCGAAAAAACCTTGCGTCCAGCAGAACACATGGCTTAGCGGTCTGCCCGGCTGCTGCGCATCCGCAAAGTAACGCCCGTCGAAGCAGGGCTTTAGCGGAAATTCCCGCCACTCGCTTCCCATCTCCCGCATATTTTTTCTTGTTTTCTCCACGCTCATGTTCAGTATCTCGCCGTAGCTCATCGTTCCCCGCGCTCCTTCTTTCTAAGATCCCGTTACTATTGTCAAATCGCCTAGCTTGGCGCTGGTCATATTGCCCTGGCTGCCGCTCTGAAGCCCTGCCCCGACGAGAATATCGTCACCCATCTCGCAGACGACGCTCGCAATTTTGATCCAAACACCCGAGGCGTTTTTGTAATACCCCGTGAAGAGGTTGCCTTCCTTCACCAGCTTCACTTCGACCGGCTGTCCCGGCACCGAACCCTTCTGATAGCTGGTGGCCGGATACGTATTATTGCGGTACGACATAATGACATCGCCGTTCAACCGGTAACGCACGAATACATTATGGCTGTCCGAGGAGTCACCGGCCCTCATCATAACGCCTGCGGCAGCGTGTATAGCCACTTCGCCCGTCCCTTCGATCGCCGGCGGATTCTGCAACTCGTTTACAGAGGCCGTTACCGTGATGGAGGTTTCGTCCGAAATCGTTCGGGCAAGCAAGGTCATGCTGTCCTCCGCTCCCCAGGCATCGAAGCCGCTTGTCGCGATCCGAATGTCGTCGTCAATCAGATAAGCGTAACCCGAAGTCAGCGGCATGCCGGTTCGGCTGTAATGATAGAGAGAGTAACCCGGCGGCTGGACGGCGGCGGCAGGCACGACGGCCGCCATGGCGATGCCTGTACGGATCTTTCCATAGACCGATGCCGTGACCGACAAGTAGCCGACGCCCTCTTGCGCGGCCGTTGCCGCCAGTCCCGCTATCGTTACAATGCCTTCGGAGTCGCTGCCCAGGGTGATGGTTGCGTCCCCCTTGTCGAGCTCGCTGCCCTTCGATCCGATCAGCTTGTAATCCCATTCGATCGCGCTGCCGGCCTGATACATCTCCTGGTCCAGCGTCACTTCGACCCGGTCCAGCATCTCCTCCATCACTTCGAACGTAACCGAATCGCTTAACCCGGGATCCTGATTCGACACCGCCGTGACGGTATACGTTCCGGCAGCGAGCGGCGTCACTGTCAAGCCCTGAATAAGCACATCGGGACTGTTCGCCGACAGGGTGACCGCATCGTATCTGCGAATGCTTCCGAACTCCGATCCAGACAAGATGATCGGGTCGAAGCTTTCATCGGTTTCGTACACGGGCTTGACGCCGGACAAAATAATGGAATCGATATTGTCGGCGACAACAACCTCGAAGGTCGAAGTTACCGTATCTCCACCACGCTGCGCCGTTACGGTAATGACCGCCTTGCCTTGGGCGACCGCCGTCACGACGCCGCTGGCATCCACGGACGCCACGGCCGGATCGGCGCTTTGATACGTCACGGACGTCAACGTCGTTTGGTCCGCCACATATCCCGCTTGCGTACGGACAGTGAAGCCGAGTTGCAACGTATCTGCCTCGTCCAGCTCCGCCCATGCCTTCCGCTCCGGATCATCGGCGGCGTACACGTAGACGTATTCCAGCGGATCCGCGGAATCGGCAAAGGGATAATCGCCGCGAAGGCCGATGTCGCTGACGTTGATATCCCGGAAGCCTACGGCGTAAGCGGGCGAATCGTATCGCAGCCTGTAATCGTGATCCTCCTCCGACACGAAGCTCGGCTCTCCGATCAGCGAGTTGGCGTCGTAATGCCGGTCGTCGTAGTCCTGCCATTCCGCATACGTTTCGACCGGCGCCTTGCCCCCGATCATATATTGTCCGTTGCCGCTGTTCAGCAGGTTGTAGTCGATGCTCGCCACCATATTGTCCGTCCACTTCATGAAATTGTAGACGTTGCCGTTGAAGTTGCTTAGAATGTTCCGCTCCGCAATCAAGCCGGTCGATACCCGGTCCGACGTGTTCATATCATTGGAATTGATCGGAGCGTTTTTGTAATTGACGTCAAGAAACACATTGTTCAGCACCTCGGCATCCTTAGAGGCGTTCGTATGGAAGCCGGCGGCCAGGACGCCGCCCCCGCTCAGTTGATTGCGGTAGACCAGATTGCCTTCGATCCGCTGACCGTTCGAGTTTTCGTCGAGATACAGCGGGAACCAGAAGGAATGTCCCGGGTTGACGGTAAGCTGCGGCAAGTCGTTGTCATGCACCTTGTTATTGCGAATGACGTTGCGCCGGCCGGCTCCCCACATGCCGATCGCGTTCGTATCCTGAGAATCCTGCACCACCTCCGAGACGTCGTTGTATTCGATCGTGTTGTATTTGGCGATCTTGAAATCCTCGACATTGCCCGCCGTTACGGTGACATCGTCCAGAATTTTGCCCATGATGTTGGGATCCGGAATGCCGAAGATATGAATGCCGTTGCGCGGCGATCCGCTCACCTTGTTGTACGCGACGTAATTATGCGAAGCGTTCATGATGCGAATGCCGGCGGCATTGCCGTTCATCTCGCCGACGTCCCGGACGATATTGCCCACTATCTGGTTGCCATACGTGTCGTTGGACCGGGTATTGGCTTTGCCGCTAATAAAGACGCCATAAAAGCCCATTTGATAGATCAGGTTGTTCTCTACGGCATTGTTCTTGGCGTTCTCCTTGATATGGACGCCGATATGACCGCTGTTGTACAGCTCCGACTCGCGCACCTCGATATTATGCGCATCGGCGATCGACACGGTGCTGAAGTTCAGGTCGGTTCCGCGCAGCCCCAGCCCTTGCAGGACGATATTGCGGGCCGGCGCCGCCGCGGAGCCCGCGACCGCGATCAGATCGTAGCGGGCAGGAATCACGATGTCGGCTTCGCCGATATCGCCGTATGGCATGTAATACAGCATCCCGGCGCCCGAATCGACATAATATTCGCCCGGCGTATCCAGAAATTCGAGCGCGTTATAAACGTAGTAACGCGAGCCGGTCCCCATCTCGTAAATCAGTTCGCGGTCCAGTTGAACCGTCCGTGTAACATAGTCGACGGAGGTTGCCCGCGACCTGGCCGTCGACCAATTGATATAGCCGCTAGTCCCTCCCGGCCAAGCGTACACGTACAACTGGTCCGGATGCGCCACTTCGGGAATATCTCCTTCTTGGAAGCGGAAGGAGCTCTTCTGATTGAGCTCGGCTGCGATCGCCCGCGAATAATCCCCGTCCGGCGTTCTCGCGATCGTCGCGCGCCGCTTGTCCTCGTACAACGTCAGGGGATTAGCCCCGGACGGAATGGGCGCCGCGTAAATTCCGTTCCCATAAGGCTGCCAACCCGTAACGCGGGTTCCGCCGTCTATAACGACGCGTTCCTCCGGAAACGACTTGTACGTCACTTTGTAATTGTCAGCCGGCGAGTCCTTGTCCGTCAGCGAGAAGCTTCCGTTCAGGTAATAGTCGCCTTCGCGCAGAATGACGTTGATGTTGCCCGTATTGCCCGCCTGAAGCAAAGCCCGGGCGGCGGCTCTGGCTTCCTCCAGCGTGCCGTAAGGCTGCCCGAGCGAGCCGTCGCCTCCCGGCGAGCCGCTTGCCGTCACGTAAATATCCGCATCCGGGAGAGGCGCCTCCTCGAACAGTTGCGTCGCCTGAACCGCGATCCCGCTTCGTTTGGCTGTCGGCGGCAGCGTACCCTGCTCCGCGATCATCGCCACGCCCGTCGACGTGTCTTCATAAGCCTCCTTGTCCAGTAGAAGCGCGACATCCTGAAGCGACGCGTACAGCACGCCGCCCTGATCGACTGGTACCGTCAACAAACTGATCAACGTCCCGTCCGCATACGCCTCAAGCTCTCCCGCCCGCAGTTCGATGTCGCGGCCATGCAACGAAATACGTTGCAAGCCCTTCGCCGCGCGATAGGAGGCATCCGCATGGAATCCCCTCGCCACGTCCTGGATTGGCACCATCAACGTTCCGCTCTGGCGGAACGGCTCGCCGGACAGCTCCGTCCGGTAATTGGTCGCATACGCTGTTCCCTCGTCCTCCCGAAGCACGACGGAACGAAGCATATAATCGCTGATCGTGAGCACCGCCTTGGGGAAACGGGCCTTGCCTTCGTACGCTCTCACATTGTCGACCCAGAAGCCCGGATCCTCCGCGTTTGTTGCCGAATATCGAATTTGGGAAATCGTCGCAGCGTTATTGCCATTATAAAATTTAACGTTTCTAACGAGCAGCTTGCCGTTCACCCACATGGAGAAGGTATCGTACTCCGTGTTTAGCTCGATGACGATTCGATGCCACTCGTTCGCGGCGATCTCCGCCGTCGCCCTTACGTTGACTCCCGCGCTGTTGTAATAGGGAACGGATACCCTTCCGTTAATAATGGACGCCAGAACGCCTTGCTGCGAGCCGTTGATCAGAATGTCCGGGATTTTGATTTGTTTGGCCGCTCCCTCGTACCTGATATCCGTTTCGAACGTCATGGTCCCCTCGTATTCTCCCAAGCTGCGAACCATGCCTTTGTTCGCCGAGTTGGTCGGCAAATACATGCTCATATCGCCCGGTTCGCCGTCCGGCCGCTGAATGCGGGTCCAGGCGCTGTTGAACGTCCAGCCCGCCGGCGCGGCGTTGAAATCCTCTTCGAACAACAGCACTAACTCTTCTTCCTCGCCAGGTTCTTCGATAATGACCGGCTGCGGCGGAATCATCGAACGTTCGGCAACGAAGATGCCGCCGATCCGCACCCATGTATCGGTCGCGCCCGTCATGTGTTCGCCCACGACGCGCAGCACCAGCGTGTGCTCGCCGTCCGCAAGGTTTTGGGCCAGCATCGTGAATGTGCCTCTTGCGCTGCCGCTCAGCGCGGCGGCGTCGCTTCCGGACACGAGCTGGGGTTGACCGCCGTCGATTTGCCATTCCACATATCCCGCGTCGATCGACTTCAGCCAATACAGGCCGACCGAGCTGCCGCGGAAGTTGACGACGGCCGTCGCGTTCTCCTCCTTGCTCACGATCATATGGGGATGGCGGCCGCCCATGCTGCTCTCCTCCTGCTCGAAGCCGTGTACGGCCAGCTCGTACCCGTCGACGATATCGGCTTGATCGAGAGCGCTTACACGAAGCTTCGCAGGCAGCGTATAGGCTAGCGGCAAGGCGGGGGTGGCCAGATCCAGCTCCTCCATCAAAAATTCACTTACCAGATCCGCATAGACGGCATACCCCTCGTCCGACGGATGTTCGTTGTCGCGGAACATCGTCTCCCAGGTCGCTCCGTTCACGCCCGCATCGATGATCTGATACAAGCCGTAGCCGACATTAATGAAGGGAATGCCGTAATATTCGGCGATTTCCTCATGCCATTGCACCGTCTTCATCAGCTGACCGTTGTCGTAATCCAGCTCCGCGCCGGACTTGTTCAGCGTATACACCATCACGATGTCGGCGTACGGATTGGCATCGTAGATTTGGCGGATCAGCCCTTCCATGCTGTCCTTGATCGTCGCTTCGTTCTGCCCGTAATCGTTGACGGCGGCTTCGATAAAGACCAGGTCGGGCTCGCCGGACAGCAGGTGGCTCTTGGCCCGGAACACGTTCGGGATCGAGCCGAAGCCGCCGATGCCTGCATTGATTTCGGTAATCGCCGCGGCCGGATACTCGTCCTCGAACCACTTCGTCGTTTTGGCGCGCCAGCTGTATGCCGGATTGGAAGCTCCCGAACCCAACGTAATGGAACCGCCTATATAGCCGATCGTCAATTCTTCGTCATGCTCCAGCTTGTAAACCGTGTTGTCGAGCGTTCTTCGCGGGAGCGGGGCGGGATCATCCGCCCATGCCGCCGTGGGAAAAGCGCTCACCGTCAAAACGATAACCAATAACCAAGCCCATGTTTTGCTCATAACATTCATCCTCCCTTTACTGTTCTATTCCCCGGCTTGAAGCACCGCCAGCCGGAACGATACCGCCAGCCGCCCCGCCGTGCCTTCGCGCAGAATGCGGATGCGGCGGATAACGCCAAGATCGGGATGCTGCAGTTCCTCGATATCGGCCTCGCAGCCGTCCGGCACGCCAATCTCGCATAAAGCCTCGCGGCCGGTCAGCACTACCTTGCCCTGATGCAGCGCGCAAGGCAGCAAGGTATGCACGTGAAACGCAACGCCCATACCTCGGAGCAGCTCGTATTCGTCCGTGACGATCAGCTCCTCCGTCTTCTCCGAACCATAACTTCTCTCCCACCTCCCGTAATAGTCGGGAAAGCTGGCGGCAAGCTCCGTGCGCAGGCGCACGCGCGTCTCGTCGCCGTCTCCCTCGGGCCTGACGTCCACCTCCAGCGGATGGGACGGATGCGGGCGCTCCGGCGTGCCGAGCGGCAGCAGCATATTATGCCATTGGCATTGCTGCAACTCGCGGGACATCGGCAGATTATACGAGCAGACGCCGGGGTCCATGGCGAACGTGTCGCCCGCGTATTCCAGCACGAAGCTGCCTTTGTCCTCATGTGTATGTCCGGCGCCCGCCTTGTTGCCCATCACGAACAGCTTCGCCGGGCGGCCGTGCAGCATGCGGGTCGACGCGGCATATCCGGCCTCCGGCAGACTGACGAACGGCTTCGGCGGCGGATCGGCGTCAGGAAGCGACCTCAGCAAATCCTCGGCGATAAAATCGTTGCATCGCCCGCCTGCCCGCTTCAGCGCCTTGCGCGCCACAGTCACCCACTGGCTGTCCGGCATCAGATGCGCCATCACGGCCGCCGAACGCAGCGAGGCATTGGGACCGCTGTCGCAAATGGTAATGAAGTCGCGTCCCCGGTCCGTCGAAACGATCGATTCGACATATTCGGCCGTGCGCAGCAGACTGCCCGGCACGACCTCCGCGAACGGCCTGCCCGTAACGCGAGCATAATAATACAAGCCGGCGCCGCCCATGCCCGGTTGACACATAAAGTACATCGGCCCTTCTACGGTAGAGCCGTCGCCTGCGACAACGCTCTCCATGCTTTCGCAGATTTCCCGATACGCCTGCTCCATATAAGGAATGATTCGCGGATACTCGCGGGAGAGAACGGCGTAACCAAGCATTCTTCCCGCGGTGAACCAAGCCAGTTGATTGCATTCGAAAATATAATCATGTTTCCATACGGTCCAGTTGACGCCGCCCAGCCCCTCTTCCATCATCCGGCGCATTATAAGCTCCTTGCCGAGCGGCGTGAACAGATCGCCTGCCCCGTCCAGGGCAAAGGCCAGCTCGGTCAGCACCAGCGACTGCACGAAGCAGCGATGGTCGAAGATGCCGCCGGGGAAGCGGGTAATAAAACCGTCGCTCCAGTTCGGGATCATGCATAACGACAACGCGTAACGAGCCGCCAGGCGGAGCAGTTTCTTGTCGCGGGTTAGCAGCGCGTACAGCAGCAGCTTCATCCCCGGCGACACGATGAACTGATCGTTCTCTCTCGTGCGGGCGAAGCGGGAATCCTGCCAGAAGCGGGCGTACTCCCGAATCTGGCTTTCGGGGGCTACGTCCATGAACGGCTTCGCCTGCTCCCAATAACCGCTTGTCCCGGTCTCCGCCCACTCCGCCTCGTGGCGTTCCCTGTTCCGCTCCAGCTCCTCCGGCGTGATCGCGATGCCGTAGGCCGGAAGGAAGGACGGCTCGCTGCTTTCGTCGACCAGATAGCCTTCCCAGCGCGCATCGAACCGGCTCCACTGCTTGTTGTAACGCTCCAGCAGTCCGGCATGCTGCAGACCGATCCAGTTGAACCAGGCCGACGATGCTTGCGGCCGCCCGACATGAATCTCTACCGCAAACCATAGAAGCGTAGTTGCGCCTTCCAGCGGCAGCACATCCTCCACCTTGCCTCCTTGTCCGAAGGTTTTGCCAACCGTCCCCCGATCCGTCATCGCCTCGATACGCAGCCTTCCGTCCTCCGGAAGCGCCGCCGACACGACAAGACCGTCGTAGCCGGATACGTCAAGTTCTGTGCTTCGCTCCATGCGCAGCACCGGTCCGCCCTGCGGCCGCTTCTCCCAGTTCACGGATACGTTGCACCAGGTCTGCCCCACCTTCAGCCCATGGCCGCTCCCATCCTTGATGCTCCAGCCGTCGAGCCCGCTCAAGCCCGGATCCCAGAACGGCTCGATGATCGCCTCCGCCATATTTATGGGTGTTACGCGCATCACTTTCAACTCTAATGCACCTCCGTATAACCGGTGACCGGCCCCTCGTACGGCACCGCCGTCAACATCGACTGCTCCCGCAGCCAGCCGCGCCACCGCTCGCGATCGAAGCCGAAGTCGCATCCAGTCATGTCCGTCAGCTCCCTGCGGGCGATATCGCCGAGCACGTACCGAACATCTCCCAGGTAGCCGATCAGCCGTTCCATGCCTGCGCGGCCCGCGCAGCGCGCGGACGCCCGGGCGAGGCTCAGCTCCAGATACGAGCAGAAAAACGGCTTCACTGCCCCATGTTTCGTATCCGATATATAGCCCGACAGCTCCCGTTCTTCCAGCAGCCGCTCCAGACCGGGCAGCAGCGCCGGATCGGCCAGCCGCTCGCACGCCTGGGCCAATGTCATCAGCCTCATGTAATGAGGCACTCGCCAGCCGTCGATCCGGCTGCGATGATACGCCGTCGGCAGGTACTGCACGGAACCGCCCGCGCTCGACCGCTCCAGAGCGAGCCGGATCGTGTTTGCATCCGCGCGCCGAGCGGCCTTGCCCAGCAGCGCGATGTCCCGATTGATGGTATGGGCCAGCTCCTTCTCCTCGGCATCCTCCGATAATGGCGATGCCGCAAGCCCGCCTGCGCGAATGGCCGACTCCAGCCGCGCGGCCACGGCATCCAGCGCATCCGGTTCCTCATGCCAGGCCAGCACCGTGAAACCTCCGCTTCGCGTCTTTTCATCCGCCGAGCGTACCGCTTCGCGCCCCCGCGGCAATGCAGTCTCCTTCGGGCCGGACAGCAAACGCAGGAAATCGTAGCGGCCGCCGGCAATATTAGGAGCGTCGGCGTCGTCCTCCGTCGACTTTGCAAGCGCCCATTCCGGCAGGATGCCGAGCTCTCGCAGCCTGGACTGCAACGCCGCCACATCGATCTCCCTCACTCCGACGCCATTGCCGCAAGCCATCGCCGCGGCCAAGCCGACCGTGTAGCCGGCATGCCGCAGATCGGCGTTCATCCGGCAGATGCAGGCGGCGTCCCGTGTGGCGGAGAATGACTTGCCCGTCACGAGCAGCCCTTCGCGCCTCTTAGGAATGTAAGCGCGATACGGGATTCGCGCCTTGTTTTTCTCATGAACCGCGTTCAGCCCCATCTGGGCGAAATAACCGGAGCCGATACCGTGATTGTCGAACGGCGTCAGCGTCACTCCGACGCAGTCGTCCGGCACCGAGCTCGTATAAATATCCTTCATCGTCAGCACGTATTCGCCCTTGATCCGTCTCGATTCCCGCACCGTCAGCATGTCGGAGAAACGATAGTCGCTATTGTTCCGATGGGCCAGGGCGATGCCGCGCAGCAGCTCGGAATAACGATCCTGATAAATCACGTCGATGTCGGACAAATAACGCGAATCCTTGAACGTGCGAATGTCCCAATGCTCTTCGCCCCACTGGCTGGAGCTCTGGGTAACGCCGTCGCGCGGATCTCCGAATTCGTATTCGCAGCCCGCGAGATAAGCGACGTCCGCATCCCCCGTCGCATCGATGGTCACCTCCGCGTCGATGGCGAATAATCCCAGCTCGTCGACCGCCAACGCTCCCGTCACCCGGTTGCCTTTCGTGAGCGTTCCGCACAGCAGCGTCCCCGTGAAGCAACGCTCCGCATGTTCCCGCAGCAGCTCCTGCTGATACAGAACCGCCGCTACGCCGTCCGTCGCATTGCCTTTGCCGCTGATGCGCCGCGCGATCTCCTTCACTTGTTTGTCGCGAACCGCATTGATCCCGTCGCGGTAGCCGTTCCAATACCCGTGCACCTGTCCGACCACGCTTGTGCCGCCCGGCTCGCTGTTGGACTCCAGCATTACCGGCTTCTCGCCTTGCTCGATCAGCGCCCTCGCGGCCATCATCCCGGAGGTGCCGAGCCCTGCCACCAGCGCGGGGGCCGTCATCCGGTCGAAGATCGCCGCGCCGTCGATCGAGAGGCGGGTCAATGCCACGTCCATCCCCCGATCCTCGAACGGGGAGGACAAGCAGTCCGCCGCGGCAATCGTCGACTCTCCGAAACGATATTCGGTCGGCTCCGGCTGTGCTTCGGGGAGCTCGCGGAACACGGTTTCGATCAGTCGATCCGCCCGTTCCGACAACCGCTCCAGATCGCGCGTGCTCAGCTCGCGTCCGATCGACACCGGCAGGGCGTATAGTCCCGCGTAGGCCGACTGCTTCGAGCGTCCCTCGCTGCCATTTTCCTCCGTCATGCCGTTCTGCGGAATAAGCAATCCCGGCCAAGCCGGTTCTCCCGCTTCGGTCTCCTCCGGCTCCCGGCTTCGGATTAACGCTTCGGGAGGCAGATGGATTAACCTTGCGTCGGCGAAAGCCTCCACATTTCCTCGCAGCCATTCGGCAAGCTCGCCGGCTCGCCGCTTCGCCACGCTTGCCGCGACGGCCTTCCCGTTGCGAATGCCCGGGGGCAGCGTCATCGTGAAAGCAAACTCCGCGAGCAACGTCCTGTTTCTCAGCCCGTCACGCAGGATCGCCTCGTCCCGGAGGAAACCAAACGATGCGGGAACCCGCTGCACCGGCTCGTAATAATAGCCGACTCCTTCCATCTCCAGCACATAGGCGACCTCGACGGTCTCCCCGCCGCTTTTGCGGGCATGGCCAAGCAACCCGGCGAACGCGCCGCCGGGGGTCGTATCGATGACCGCCCTCGCGGGCAGCCATTGCAAGCCGTATTTATTGCCGATGACGACGCCCGCCACGACGTCCTCCCGCATGGCGACGGCGGCCGGCGCCGCGCAGAATAGCGGAACATTGCCGTCATCCAGCAGTTCCTGCAACAGCCGTTTCTTCAAGCTGCCGCCCGGCAAGGGAAGCAAACTCTCCGACGTTCCGTTGCGAATCCATGCTCTCCCCGTGGCGGTCAGCTCATGTCCGAGCGAGGCCCTGCGTTCCACGATTGCGGCCTTCAGCCCTTGCGCGGCGGCGCTTCGCGCGACGGCGCAGCCTGCCAGTCCGCCTCCCAATACGACGATGTCTACCGTTTTCACCATATGCTCCTCCTGCTCTCCCGGCTGCATGGCCGGATCTGCAATAATCCCCTTCAGGCAGAATCCCGGGCGGCTCGCTAGCCGCCCAGGATTCGGACCGAACGTCTATGTCTTTCTTATAGCCATTGCTCCAAATAAAGCCGATTGGCGGCTTCCGTCATTTCGTCGCCGACTTCCTTCTTCCAAGCGGCGATGAAAGTGTCGAAATCTTCCAACGATTTATTGCCGATGATAACGCTGGCGAATATCGTTCCCCATTCCTCGGATTTGGCTTTGCCCTTCACGTCGAGATTCTCGCCGGACGGCGAGGTTAACACGCCGTTGACGTGATTAAACGCCCAATCGGTATTTTTGCGCGAATACATGCCGTCGTCGTTCTGCGCGTACTTGCCGAATTGCTCCTTGTACACCTGGGTTTTCGTCGTTTCATTCACTGCCCAGTTACGACCCGGAATCGCCAGGAAGTACCAGCCGAACCCTTCTTTCACCCGGCCTTCATTGGAGTTGACCTCCTTGCGGATAACCGGCAGGCCGTCAACCATATCGTAGGTCTGGCCTTCGATGCCGTAGGTCAGCATCATCCAGGTATCCTTGTTGCTTGCCAACTGGTCCGCGACTTTCATAGCCGCATAAAGTTTCTCGCGATCCTGCTCCAGATGTTTGCCGAAACTTACGCCGTAGTTCGTAATGCCTTCATAGGTCGGCACGGCTGGCAGCACCTCGGGCTTCCAGACCGGGAACGGCGCCCATGCCATCTTGGCATTCGGATTGCCTAGCGACAGGCTCTCAAAGATGGAGCCCGGAGAGAACGGAGCCGATATGGCGTTGCCAAGGTTGACCCATTGCATTAAAGCGCTATTGCCGTTGATCCAGTCGTTGTTGACGGCCGCGTTGTCCATCGTGATCCACTCCGGATTGATATAGCCGGCTTTGTACCAATCGGCGAGCAGCGCCAGCGCGTCGCGCATCTCCGGCATAAACGGACCGTATACCAGCTTGCCGTCCTTAAGCTGCCAGTTGCCGTACGTCGTGCCGAATGCAGAAAGGAACGGATAAAACGATTGAGTAATCGAGTCCTTGCCTCTTGACGTCAGCGGATATTTGTCCGGGTACTTCGCCTTGAACGCCTTCAGAAAAACTTCCCAGTCTTCCAGCGTCTTCGGCATCTCCAGCCCGAAATCATCGAGCATATCCTGACGAATGACGAGGCCGTACGGATAGATCAGCTCCTTCGAGCCCATCGTGAAAGAAGCGAGCTGTCCGTCTACCGAGAAACGTTTCATCGCGGCTTCCTTCGTCACGCCGTATTCCTCGAATTGCTCCAGCCCCGCCGCGTAGGAGAGCGGCATGTGCGTCTTCAGTTCCTCCTCCGTGAACTTCGCGGTGCCGTTTTTGCGGATCTCCTCCGTCGCCGCCTGGAAGATGTCCGGCATGTCGTTGGAGGCGTAATACAAATTCAGCTTCTCCGTATAGTTAGCGTCGGGAACGGCCGTCACCTCGACGGTGTGGCCCAGCTTCTCGTTGATCGCCTTCAGAATTGGAGCCCCCGGATCGGGCTGTATGCGGGTGGTGAACAGCTTGATCGTATAACTTTTGGCTTCCGCAGCCGGCTCTTGCTTGCCGCCCGCGTTGCTTGCAGTCGCGGAAGCTGTCGGCGAAGGACTTGATGTAGAGGAGCCGTTGCCGCCGCTGCAACCAGCAAGCAATCCCGCAGTCAGACATAAGGCCAAACCTGAACTTAACAACCGTCTTTTTTTCATGAGTCTACCCCTTCAGTAATAGATTTAGATTGCACCTTTATATGCAAGACCAGCTGTCAGCCTTTCACCGCGCCGATCATGATGCCTTTGACGAAATATTTTTGAAGGAACGGATAGACGCATACGATCGGAAGAATAACGACCATCAGTATGGCGGCCTTGATCGACTCCGACGTGTAATGCTGACCGTCCATATCCGCCTCGGAGCCCGCCAGCAGCGGGTTTAGCCCCGACATTTGACTGGCGTCGTTAAGCACTTCCCGAAGCAAGATTTGCAGCACTTTGATTTCATTGCCGGTAATGTAGATCAGCGCGTCGAACCAGGCGTTCCAGTGATGCACGATCGTCCATAACGTCACCGTAGCCATAACCGGCGCCGACAGCGGGACGATAATCCGGAAGAAGACGTACAGGTCGTTGGCGCCGTCCATCCGCGCGCTCTCCTCCAGCTCCTCGGGAATGGAGTAGAAGAAATTTCGCAGGATGATGATATTCCAGGCGCTGGCGACTCCGGGCAGCACGAGCGCCCAGATCGTGTTGGTCAGATGCAGATTTTTGACCAGCAGATACATCGGGATCAGTCCGCCGCTGAAAAACATCGTGAACACGACCATCCACATCCAGAACTTGCGCGCCCACAGATACGTCTTGGCCAGCGGATACGCCAGCATCGACGTAACCAGCACCGTCAGAACGGTTCCCAGCACGGTTCTGAGAATGGTCCAATAATAAGCGTCGAAGATCGTGTTGCCTTGAAAGATACGTTTGTAAGCGTCCAGCGTCGGCTGCGCCGTATACAGGTGAAGTCCGATTCTCTGCGCTTCCGCCGGTTGACTGAACGAGATGACCAGTTGCTGCCAGAACGGATACAGGATCGTCACGGATGCCAGAATCAACAGGGCGGCGTTGCCGATATCGAACAGCTTCTCCGCTCTGCTCTTGCGAATGCCCATTGCGAATTTCCTCCTACCAGATCGAATGATCCGTCATTTTGCGTACGATCCAGTTGGCCGATACGACCAGCACGAGAGCGACGACGCCCTGGCATAACCCGACTGCCGTGCCGAAGCTGTACTGGAAATCCGCCAGACCGATGCGGTAGACGTACGTATCGATTATATCCGCCACCCCGTAGACGACGGGATTGTACAGGTTGAAGATTTGATCGAAACCCGCATCCAGCACGTTGCCGAGCCGCAGGACGAACATGATGCTGATGACCGGCAGCAGGCTGGGGAGCGTGATATAGAAAATTTGCTTGAAACGACCCGCTCCGTCGATTTTGGCCGCCTCGTACATTTCGCTGCTGATGCCGGCGATCGCCGCCAAATAAATAATGCTGCCGTAGCCGAACTCCTTCCAGATGTCGGAGGTTACGATGATAGCCAGGAACGATCCCGGCTTGGACAGCAGCACCTCCGTCTTCCATCCCATCAGGTCGTAGATGTAGCCATACAGCCCGTAGCTCGGCGACAGAAGCTGGAACACCAGCCCGGAGATGACGACCCAGGACAAGAAGTGAGGCAAATACGAAATCGTCTGGATGATTCGCTTGAGCTTGTTGTTCATTATTTCGTTCAGCAGCAGCGCGAACAGGATCGGGGCCGGAAAGCCCAACGCGATCTTCAGAAAGCTGATTCGAAGCGTGTTGTACAGCACCTGAAGCACCGAATCGGAGACGAAAATTCGTTCGAAATATTTCAGCCCCGCCCAGGGACTTCCCAGAATGCCGTCCATCGGATTAAATTCCTTAAAGGCCAGCACAACGCCGTAAATCGGGATGTATTTGAAAATTACAAAATATACGATGCCCGGCAGCATAAGCAGAAACAAATATTTTTGCCTGCGCAGCTTGATCATCGTGCGCGACAGCCTGCTCGCGGCGGCAGGCGGCCGATTCGCGCCCGTCTCTGCCATTGATGTATGCACGGTTCAGTTCCTCCTCTTCCTTAGGTGCAGGGGCAGGGCGCAACTCCTGTCCTCGATTGTTTTCCATGCACTCATGGTACCATCGCGGAATCGGCGACTGAATGATCGTATCGAACATTTATTGATCTTTTTGTACATCGTTGATCTTTGCGTACATCGCTGGCTTCTTATTGCAGCTTTTTGTGCAGTCCCTCTCCGGTGGCGAATTCCCGCGGACTCATGCCGGCCACTCGCTTGAACATGCGGCCGAAGTGTTCCACGCTGTTGTAGCCGACGGCTTCCGCAATCTCGAATACGCGCAGCCGTCCCTCCGCCAGCAGCTCTTTGGCGCGCTCGATCCGGAACTGATTGACGTATTCCGAGAAGTTCATGTTCTGGTCCTTCTGAATAAGCCGGCCCAGATGGGCGCTGCTTACTCCGATATGCTCCGCTACCGATTGCAGCGTAATTTCCTCCCGGTAATGAAGCTGCACGTAGCGAATGACGGCCCTGACCAGACTGTTGCCCGTCGCCATCGCATTAGCCATCGTTTCCAACAGCTCGAGCAGCCTGCGATTCAGTTCAGGTATCGACTCACGCTCGAAGATCAGTTCGTTGAAGCTCTCCAGCATGGGCGCGAAGAGATCCTGATAGCCGTGCTTGTCCGCAAATTCGGCAAGCACAAACGTATATTTCTCATATTGGCGCAGCACGCGCAGATAGTCCGTCCGCGACGTTTCGCCCGGCCGAGCCGGCAGCGAACTCATCATTTCCCGCAGCAGCACCGGATGGAAGCTGTTCAGCACATTGCGCAGATGCTCCACCTGCTCCTTGCCTAGCTCGGGCTCCGGACGTTTGCCCGGATAGCCGTTTCGCGCCAGCTCCCGTTCATGGATGAGCATGCCCTTGCCCAGCATGAACCTGAGCTGGCAAGCCTGAACGGCGCGAATAAACATCTTCGGAACCGTGTCGTCCTGCGCGCGCAGTTCGCTGAAGCCGGCGGACACCTGCACCTGGAAGTGGCGCTGCAGCGCCTGCGCCAGACGCTCGAATACGCGTTCCGCCTCTTGGGTCCCGCTCTCGTCTTCGCTGGAAGCGAGCATGGCAAACTCGCCGGATCCGTTGTCGAACAGATCGGCGGAGTCGTTGGCGATTTCCTCCAGCACGTTCATTATTGCGAATGTGAGCAGATGCTCATCCTTTCGCCAACGCAAATTTAGAAGTTTCTGGAAGTTATCCACTGCGAAATAAAGCATATAATGCCGGCCGCCCGGCCGGTATCGAATATGGAGCCAGTCCTTCTTCCGCTTCATAAATTGTTGTTCGCTCGCATAACCAAGACATAGCTCACGCAAAAGCTGATTGCGAATATGGCGCCGGCTTTGCCGCAGCTCCTCTCTTAGTTCGGCCGGCAACGCGGACGCCGCTTCCTCCCTGTCGTCCTCGCGTCCCTCCCATGGGGCGGAGTCGGCTCTTTCCTTATCCAGCGCAGCCGACAGCTCGTTCATCAGCTCCAGCAAAGCCTCCGGCTCCAGCTCCGTCTTCAAAATATACTCCGAGGCTCCAAGACGCATCGCCGTTCGCACCAGTTGAAAGTCATTATACGAACTAAGCACAACCGTCTTTGTGTCAAGCGACAGCTCCTCTTTTATTTTTCGGATCAGCTCAAGTCCGTCCATGCGCGGCATCTTGATATCCGTAATGACAATATCGGCGCCGCGCTCGCGGATCGCCTCCAGAGCTTGCTCCCCGTCAAATGCCGTAGCCGCGATCTCGAAGCCGTGGCTCTCCCATGGAACCAGGCGCGCGACCGACTCCACCACGATCCGGTTGTCGTCCGCAATTATGATTTTTTTCATCCCAAACCTCTCCCTTCATACTCCATGGCCGGCAGCCGGATGACCGCTTCCGTTCCCGCGCCTTCTTCGCTATGCAGCACAATGCCGTAATCCTCGCCGTACAGCAGCTTGATCCGCTGATCCACATTGCGGACGCCGATCTTGCTCAGCCGATCCGCCATATTCGCGTCCTCCGCCAGTACTTCCCTGATTCTGGCCGCCGTCATGCCGACACCGTTGTCGCTCACCGACAACAGCAGCTGCTCCCCCTCCCGGCGAGCGCCGATCCGCAAGGTCGGATTGTTCTCCGCCGTGTTCAAGCCGTGGAAGATCGCGTTCTCTACGAGCGGCTGCATGAGCAGACCCGGTATATACAATTCAAGCAATTCGTCCTCAACGTCAAATTGGACATGTAACGCATTCGCGTATTGCATCTGTTGAATCTTGATATAATCCTTCAGGTTCGCCAACTCCGTCCTTAACCGGATGAGTCGTTTGCCGTTGCCCAGCGTCCGCTGGTAAATTCGCGCGAGCGTATGGATCATGTCCGCCAGCACGCTTTCGCCCCGTGTCAGCGCTTGCAAGCGAATCGAACCAAGCGCATTGTTGAGGAAATGAGGGTTGATCTGATACTGCAGCATCTGGAATTCGGTGTCGCCCCGCCGCTTCTCCTCTTCGACCAACCGTCCGACGACCTCCTTCAATCTGGCGGCCATGAAGTTGAACGAACCGGCCATTACCGCAAACTCGTTATCAAAGTTCGTTGCGACCTGAATGTTGAAATTGCCGGCCTGAATTTGTCTCATCGCATGAACCATCGTTTTCACGGGTCTTGCAAACTTGCGAGCGAACACCCACGACGCGGTCAGCAAGACGATGAGCAATAAGGCGCATAACAAGTAGGTGGATCTGGCGATCGTGGCGATGCCTCCCGTCACCTCGGACTGAGGCAGTACCTGAACGATCTGAATATTCCATTGCGGCAGGCGGTAGTAGCCGACCATGTAGGATTCTCCCCCCAGGGAGACGCTGTGTTGGCCTACCGAAGGCCCTGCCGAATTGCCCAACGTTTCGTTCGCGATCAGCTCGGACTGGGCAATCCCAAGCTCGCCCGTACGTGCAAGCGGCATGCCGTCCAGCGTGCTGATCGTCATCGCTCCGCGAGTATACGAGTTGCTCTCGCGAATAATCGCCGAGAAATTCGTCTCGCGTACGAACAGGAATACGCCTGCCGAATACGAATCGTCTTCATGACGATCCATGTTGTCGTACAGGCGTCGCCCCAATACGTAATACCCTCCGTCGGAATTGTCGGCGGATGGCAGCTTCTCCATGTATACCTTGCCGTGCTGGTCCATTGCGCGGTCATAGATGGCCGAACTTCCGATCCCGCTGCCGCTTACGCCTCCCGTCCCCGAATAGGAGTACAACAGCTCATGGTCGCGGTAAAATTCCACATGGCCGATAAGCTGCTCCTCGAAAAACAGCCGGTTCATAATTGTATCCAGCTCCTGATACGCATTCCGGGTCTCCACTTTCGTTTTGTCGAAATCATTGCCGAACAGCACTTTTTTCAGCTCGTCCGACGCCACCATGAAGTCCATGTACTTCTTGTACAGGGTCATCTGGAAATCCACGTTGTGGCCGATCTGCTCGAGAGCCGCCTGCATGCCCTGCATAGCGTTGGCACGGACTGTCTTCACCGAGGTATGGTAGGCGTAGGTTCCCATGATCATGACGGGAAACAAGGTGACCAGCACCAAAAACAGCATCAGCTTGGATTGAAAGGTTCTCATCTGCGTCCAACCCTCCTTTTTCTACTGATTGTATGCATTTCCCATAAGGGTGTCTACAATGTTCGACACGATCGGTCAAAGCAGCTCTGGAAAAATCCGGCGGCCGTCATGCCGATCGTTAGCCGGGCATCTGGCCCGACGACTTGACGGAGCTGACGAGATTAATCGGAATTGTGGCCGCGATCATGCAATCCGGCCATAGCGAAGAACCTCGTCGATCATTAGATCGGCGAGGTTCTTCGGCGTTCATTGCAATAACAGCTGCTACAGTTTAATCGTCTTGCCCGCCGGCACCATGGCCGAGTCCCCGTCAACGCCGATCCATACATCGGTAGCGGACGGATTGTGGACAAGACTCCTGTCGACAGAGAAACGGAGTGCGATTACGGCATTTTGGTATGCGATCAGCTCCGACATTGTAGTGTGCCAAAGATTTTCACGGCCGCCCAGCAGCTCGCCGACACGGTCGACCAACTCCCAATTGTCGTCATTGGCAAACTCATAACTATGCCCCCAAATAAACAACAGCTCCATACGCGAGTGGCGAGACTGCAAAGCCAGGAACTCCTCCGCTTTCTCCACCATCGTCTTGTGATGGCAGGTTGGGTGCCAACGCAATGGGTCCGCCGGCATGTGGAAACCGCCGTGGCTTTGCACCGTACGCGCATTCTCGATACCCAGAGCAGGTAACATCTCCACCACCCTGTCGTTGTAGGTGCCGAACGGGTAGCTCATGCCCCGAACCGGATACCCGACAAGCGCTTCAAGCGCCGCCCTGTCCGTCAAAATCTCCTCCGCCACCTGATCCGAAGGCGACTGCTCGAGGAACGGATGCGTCACCGTGTGTGCGGACACTTCATGCCCTTCGAATAATGTTTGAACCTCTTCCGCTTGGATATACCCGTCTCGTCCAAAAAATCCGGAATTGAGATGAAACGTGCCTTTCAGTCCGTATCGATTCATCATCTCGACTAACCGACGATCATGCTCGCGTCCGTCGTCGAAGCTGAATACGACAGCTTTTTGGTTGCCGTTCGGGAAACGATCGAATTTGATTTTGCGTGTGGCCAAGAGACTATCCCCTTTCATCCTCGCATTGTTCGTTATCAAACTCTATCATACTGGATCAAGGGGCTCGCGCCTAGTGCCTTCCTTTCCATCGCCCCGTCAATAGGAGCAATAGAAACGAGATGATGACGATGCCAATCGTCCAGGCCCATGCCATCGTCATTCGGCCGGCGTCAACCGCCACATAGATCGCGGTAGGCACCGTTTGGGTTTTGCCGGGTATGTTGCCTGCAATCATCAGGGTCGCGCCGAACTCGCCCAGGCCGCGGGCGAAGCCGAGCACATAGGCCGTCACTAGCGAGCGCCAGGCAAGCGGCAACGTAATCATGCGGAACACCTGCATGTTGCTGGCTCCCATGGATCGCGCCGACTCCTCCAGCTCGCGGTCGACCGAGTCGAAGCCGACCTTCATCGTCTGGTAGACAAGCGGGAACGCAACGACGACGGCCGCGATGACGGCCGCCCACACGCTAAATATAACAGGCGACGAGAACAGCCATTCGATCGCTTGACCGACCCAGCTTCTGCGTCCGAGCAGCATAAGCAGCAGGAAGCCCACAACGGTCGGCGGCAAAACAAGCGGGAGCAGGAACGCCGTATCCAACATCGTTTGTCCGCGGAATTTCCTGCGGGACATCCACCATGCCGCGGCGATGCCAAGCACGGCAGCTACGATGCTGGACAGCAGCGTGACCTGGATGGACAGCCGAATCGGCGGCCAGAATGTCTGCCAGTCGATGCTGATCACGGATTCGGAACGGAGAAGCCGTATTGGACGAAGACGTCCAACGCTTCCTTGCTCTGCAGAAATTCTAGGAACGCCGCCGCTTCCTCCGGATGCCCCGTCGCCTTCACGATGCCGACCGGATACCGAATCGGCGTATAGCTGTCCGGCGATACGGCAAAGGCTACCTTGGATGCGGTCGATGACTTCGCGTCCGTTCGGTATACGAAGCCGACATCCGCATTGCCCGTCTCCACGTAGCTTAGCACTTGGCGAACATCCTTGGCTTGTACCATTACGCCCTGCAAGGGATCCCACAACGCTGCATGCTCGAGTGCCTCTTTGGCGTAGCTCCCCGCAGGGACGCTCTCCGGAATGCCGATCGCGATTCGTTTTACGTCAGCTCCCTGCAAGTCCTGCACGGCGGCAAGGTCCAGCTTGCTGTCTGTTGGTACAACAACGACGAGATCGTTGCCGAGCAGGTTGCTCTGCTGACCCTCTTCGATGTAACCTCCGTCCACCAGAGCTTTCATGTTCTTCGTAGCGGCCGACAAAAACAGATCAACAGGCGCGCCTTCCTCGATCTGAGTCTGCAGCGCGCCGGAGGCTCCGAAATTGTACAAAATCTTCACGTCGCCTCCAGCTTTGGACTCATATATGCTTTTTAATTGTTCGAGTGCATCCGTCAGACTGGCAGCGGCAGACACCGTCAGCTCGACTGGCGTTCCCGCAGCTTCCTGCTGCTTCTCGTTCGAACCCGACGCGCAGCCAGTCATGATGATCATGATCGCTAACGCCAATAACCAAATCGGATGAAACCTCACTGTTCTCCCCGACATCCACCCAACACCTTTCATCTAATTATATCTATTTATATCTAGATATAATTATAATTCTGCTTTTGCTTGGATGTAAACCTTCATGTGAGGTAATATCACTCTGGCGAAGGTATGTCTTTAGGGCAGCTGAGGGACTAACGCCTTACTTTGCTCCACACGCCAACGTTGTGCGTTTCTGTAGCCTGATTTTCGAGATTGTTGATTAATTCCAACAGTCCTTCTCTCCGATCAATTTTTATTGAGAGTTCCCAGTCGGTGAAAAAGTAACATTGTTTTTAATCGATTAGGCAGTCTCGAAAGTCGGGCTACTGGCGCGCGAGCGGCTTCGCGGAGTGCAATAGCCCGAAAAAGTCGGGCTATTGCAGCGCGTGCGGCTTCGCGGA
>NZ_MXQD01000062.1:0-56209 GCF_002165585.1 Paenibacillus sp. MY03
AAGATTGGTGGGTTTCTCAACAGTCTGAAAACCTCCTTCTATTCTTCCCCTTTCCGCCGAAGTGTCTTTCAATCAAGCGAATTAAAGGGCCGTTTTCCGTCTAATTGGTTGTGCGATGTTGTACTGGCCAAAATAGCGGGAGCTTTTCCCTTTCGCAATGTGGCGAAAGCTTTCTTCTCCCAACGCAAAGAAGGACAGCCCGCATAGGCTGCCCCTCTCCGATAACGCTAAATTCAGTTGGATCACTTCGACAACAGATTGTAAAGCACTTGCGCCACTTGTGCCCGAGTAGATGCGGCGCGCGGATTCAGCTTGCCTTCGGATCCGGACACCACACCCGCTTCCACGAGCGCTTCCAGAGACTCCAGTGCGTAGCCCGCAACGTCAGTCCGATCGGAGAAGTCGCTCAGGCTGGCTCCGCCTTTTGAAGCCGGTTCCTTGTCGAGCACCGTCAGCGCCCGGTACAACAGCGTGAACAGCTCTTGACGCGAGATCGTGTCGTTAGGCGCGAAGACGTTGCCTTCGTACCCGTTCGCGATGCCCAGACGTTTGGCGGCCGCGAGATAACCGGTGTAATACGTGTTTCCAGCGTCGGCAAAGTTGTCGGAGCCCGCTCCGTCCGCTTCAATGCCATATGCATTTAACAGCAGGACGATGAATTGTCCGCGCGTAATATTGGCATTCGGGCTGAAATGGTTCTCGTCCGTGCCGCTTGTAATTTCTCTCGCCGCCAGGTAGGACACCGCGGAGGCGTACCAGGAGGAAGAAGCTACGTCGGCAAATTCGATTTTGTTGTAGCCGATAATGTACTGGGAGAAGTGTTCGGTCGAGAATCTCAAACCTTTTGCCGAAGGGTTGTATCGACCCTCTACCAGGTTCAGCTCTCCGTCTTCATTAACATGATAAATAATCAGTGCGTTGGTATCTTCGCCGCGCTTAGGTTGGTAAGGCAAGAACACCTTCACAAGCGAACCTCCGAACGAGGATACTTCCGATTGGCCCGCGTACACGAGCAGATCGTAGACAGGGCGGTCGCCCAGCACTTCCTTGCCTTCCTCGGTCAACTCCGACTTGCCGATGATGAAGCTGATGTCGCCTTCGTCTTCATTGCCCGCGATCGTGCCGAGCGCTTCGACGTCGAACGTGACGGTGCCGAAACCTACATCGATCGTCAGACTTGCTTTCGAACCCGATACCAGCGTATTGAACACGCTGCGAGTCAATGTTACTTGTACGTTGCCGGAAGCATCTGCCTCTTCTACGCGGATCTCAAGCGAGGCATCCTTGCCTTCGCTCTCCGCTTTTTGCGCTTTTTCGAGCAGTGCGTTCACGACGTTATCCGGGACGACCGCAAGCCATGTGCCGGATGTTTCGTCCAGCTTGGCGCCCACGTCAGCCCGCGCGCCGTTAGTCAGCTCGGTTACGAGCTCAGGCGTTGGAGTTGTCGTTCCGCCTCCGCCGCCACCTGTGTTATTATCCGGTTGGGACGGAGCAACATATTGCGGAACCGTAACCGTTGTATCGGCGCTGGCAAGCGTCGTATCCGTTGCTTTCACGCGAATCAGGTAGCTGCCCGGAGCCAGGCTTGTAATTTCCGAGCCCGTTACGGGATGATAATTAGACTCCGTGCTGGAACGATACTCCAGTCCGGTATTCGTGCCTGTAATTTTACCGTTGCTTTGGCCGCTGGTTGTAGGCGCTACGCCTGCAAGCCCTGTCGGAGCCGCAACGTTGCCTTTGATCGTCAGCTCGACCGGCTGGCTTGGGTTAAACGTCTCCTCGTCAGGCGAGGTGTAAGCCGCATATCGGACGTAATACGTGCCGGGAGACAATCCGGTCAACTCGCCTGCGGTAATGGCTTCTTCCGATAACAAGGCATATTCGCCGTCGTCTTTTTTGTACTCCAGCTGATAATCGGGATGATCTGAGGATACCGCGTCCAGACCCGTAATTTGCCCATCGTTGTTCTCAAGCGTCGTGGTATGTACGACGCCGAGCTTCGTTCTGTCCGGGGGCACCAATTCTTGATAACCGGCTACGTAGACGGTAACGGATGCGCTCGGCGCGTAGTAGATGCCCTGAACCGTCTTTGCCGCGAATCGAACTTGATAATAATGTCCGGGCTCTACGCTGATGGCAACGCCTTGAACGGCCGCATATGCGGAATCCGGAGCATCATCAAGCTTATACTCCAAGCCTTCCGGCAGATCCTGAAGCTCGCCGTCCTCAATCAGGACGATCTGGCCGTTGCCGCCCGCTTCCGTCGGCGCGATGCCGTCAATTCCAACCGGCGCCGCCTGGAATTCGGGAACGACGATTTCAATTGCGGGTCCTTCTGGATAGAGGGTTGAAGCCGCTGTTCCGGCAGTGTTGTTAGAAGTGTCAAAACCTGCTTTTTTCGCGTAACGGATCTCATAAACGCCTGAAGCAAGACCTTCTACACGATTTCCCGTATTTGGAACAGGGATATAGTTGCCGTTGTCTTTGAGCCTATACTCCAAGAATTTTTTTTCGATGCCAACAATAGCGCCGTCAGCCGCGCCTTGCGACGTTGGGCTAGCGCCCGTCAAGCCGGTAGGTTTCCATTCGATTCTGGAGAATAAGGTACTTAAGCTGTTAATGCGCAACTTGGCAGCTGCAGTAGTTGGATTACCGGTCACGCTCCAGCCGCCCATTAATTCAACATGGCCCAGTATTGGAGCCGGATTGCCGTTTTCGTCTACATTCCTTTTGTCATACACGAAAATATAAGGAGCTTGAACTCTCGCCGAGGATACTGTCGTGCTTGTTCCAGGAATAGTACCTGTAATGAATGCATCTCTTTTCGTGTCCTGCGAAACCAGATTTTTCAAATACGTGTTAACTACATCAGTGTAAAAATGTGTAATTGTTTTATCTTTAGTTCTAGCATGCAGCGCGCTGCCGTCTAAAGTCTCACCATAGGCGTACCTTGGGTTAGTCGGTCTCGTAACGGACGTAAGCCCGCCAACGCCGCCATCCAGTTTAAAGTCCCAATTGTAAACCTTGTCTACCCCGTATTCGCTAGCAACCAGGTTCAAGTATCTTACGATACCCTGGCTATCGCCGCACCACGCGCAACCAATGAATACCGCGAACGTGCCCTCCTGATTAAGCACGTACTTTAACTCATCGAGCGTCACCGAATCGATAACGGCGCTAGGATCTGTTCCGTCGAAAATATTGGTGGAGCTAAACTCATTGTAAGAGCCTGGAATGTACTCCTGGTTCGTCAATGTTTTGAATTTAGCCTCTTTGGTGCCTTCAGGAGAGATAGCGTCAAATACGCCGCGAAGCGCCGTTTTGTATGCCTCGCCTCCGCTGCCGTCCTGCAATGCAGCAAGGCTTCCGGCACTGCCAATCCCTTCTAGGGATGCGACAATGGGAGCGGGATCGACGCCTTCTTTGTGGCCTTTGTTGTAAATGAACAAGAACGGCGCTTCGGCGATATTCACCGTTTTGATTCCCGCGCCTCCAGGAGGAGTATAAGTCACATTGGATGCAGTCGTAACTGTATAATTAGCGGAAAGAGTACCCGCGTTGCCAGCCGTATGATCGTTGATGTTCGTCAAATAACGAGCGCCCAGATCAACGTAACGTCTAGTGAAGTCCCCGTAGATACTGTCAGGATTCGTAATATCGAATGCCCGATTGGCTTCAGGCACACTACTCCCCTCGATGGGATTCGGTCCCGCCAATCTCGTATCGAAGTTCTTAATCGACGTAATGCCATACTCCTGAGCCACTTCGTTTATGTAGCCGATAGCGGCTTGCGTCTCCGGCTGCCACGAGCCGCCGAAAAGGATGACGTAGTTGTCGTCCGCTCCTGTCGGCGCATTGCGCAGCAGGTAGTCCAGCTCATAATAAGTTGCCGTCTCGAATACATGCTCTTTGCCTGCTAATGCTTCGTAACGGTCTCCGAAGTATCCCGCGTTGCCGGGAGCTGCCGGAACGACGGAAGGCGCTGCTTGTATGCTGACGTTGGCCGTGCCGAACACCGGAACCGCGATCGCGGCGGCGAGCAGCAGGGAAACAAAGCGGCGTGTTTTTTTGATTTTGCTCATTTCACACATCTCCGATCTAATTAATTGGAATTATAATAGTAAAATACCATGCAACAAGTAAGCTAGAGGGGAACAACCTCCTTTTCTTGAAATACAGGAAGCTTAGGCTTTCTCTATTTCTCGGATGGAATGGAACGCCGCATACTGTCGAATGGCAGCAGCAGCTACTTTCAACTTGTGAATTCAGGATAAAAAAAGAGACTCGTCGAAAAGCGCCCATGCGCTTTCAAACAAATCTCTGGTGGTCCAGTGGATGCTGTGCTCTTTAGTTGTCCTAGTTCGTGATACAAATTCGCCTGAACCCATCATAAGGGGCATTCCCCCTGCTGTCAATGCTTTTTACGTATTTCGGATAGAAATAGTCGGAATTAAACTTCTGACGCTAAATTTACAAACCTTTCCCGCCAATAGGACGTATCGGCACGGAGCTGGTTCCCGCGATCAAAGGCATGCAGCTTTGAATCAAAGCTCTCACCTTCTCGTTCTTCAACGACGCGGCGTGGGCTTCCTTGTTCTCCCACAGCTCCATGATCCATAACGCATCGGGATCCTCCTCCGACTCGTTTAAAATATAGAAGAGGCAGCCATCCATTCCTTCCAAAGTCTGCGCACTTTCAAGCATCCGTCTCGCAAGCTCATCCCTCATGCCAGGATGAGCCTTCAGTTGTCCAAACATCGTAAATTTATCCATCTTCTTCTCCCTCTCCTCGTAACTCCAGATTCGTTAACATCGCCCCGTAATGCTCCGCCATAGTTCTGCACGCTTCCGCCATGCGTCTGGCCAGAGGCACCGATTCGATGGTAAGCGAGGTGCTGTACGGCATTAAGAAATAAGGCACATACGTCGACAACAAGGCGCTATCCAATCGGAAGAAGGCGGCCTCCGGCTGACGCTCGGTCAAAGCATGGCCGAACAGCCAGTGCCGGCATAATTCGTTCAACACTTGCTCTTGTCCCCGAATGAGAACAGTCTCCATGCTCCGATTGTCTCCTTCGGACGGAAGCAGATGCGAAAGCAGGAAATCTCTAGCGGAAAATGCGGCCGGCCGATGGAAGCTGAGATCCGTTGCATGCAGTCCGGTCATTCGGTCGACGCGGAAGCTGCGAATGTCTTCGCGGTATCCGCAATAGCCAACCGCATACCAGTTGCCCTTCCAGTACACGATTCCGTACGGGTCGAACAGCCTTGCCGGTACCTGTTCGCCTTTGCCCTTGTCATACGCCATCCGAAGCGTTTGCCCTTGACCCGCGGCATCTTCCAGCATCCGCAGGAAGTGCTGGTACTTTTCTTCCCTCCCCTAATTCGGTAGACGGTTATATGTCTAGTATAACCGACTATCCCTGACAAAGACGGTCAGGGATAGTTTCTTAAATCTATAATATTTACTCTCAAGCCTGTATCCTTTGATCCTGTCCGCCTTGGCGAAGAGCCATTAACGACTCGGCTGTCTCATCCAAGCGTTTCCGGATAAGAATGGCTTCCGCATAACGAGCCGGAATTCCCGCGTAACCGCAATAAATACCTGCCAAGCCCCCCGCAATGGCACCGATCGTATCGGAATCTCCTCCAAGGTTGGCTGCCCGCTGCACCACTTGCTCGAAGTCGGTCGACGTTGCGAGCAGATAGACAACCCAAAGCATCGTGTGGACAACGAAACCTCCAGGTACGCAATTCGGCGGTACCGTCAGCGCAGGCTCGTATTCCGTGCCCTTCACCTCCGTCCAGAGAGCATCACGCAGCTCCTCTCCTTGCAACAGTCTGTATGCGATGCGCGTATAGATCGCGCATGCTTCGTCACACCTCGAATCATAGTGCGTCATGCGGGATTGCAGGCGAGCGATATGCTCCGCTTCGGCCAATCCCGGATATGCCAGCGCAGCGGGCAGGCATCGCATCAGAGACCCGTTACCGGCGCTTTGTCCCATCATCTGGTCCGTATACAGGGCGGCTTCGAACCAATTCCCTTCGTAGTGCTCGATGACATAGCGGATTATGTTGCCGACATCCTTCGGCCGCGTTCCGTACCACTCCAGAAACTTCTCGCCGATTGGATCGAGCGGCTGGCGGGGCTGTAGCAAGATGCCATCCGCCACGCATAACGTCATCATCGTATCGTCCGTCACCTCGCCCGGCGCAAGACGCCAGACTCCTCCGCCGATGATTTCCGTCAAGAAGCCGTGTTTCTCTTGAATCTCCTTTACGCTCATAAACTCAGTCGTCCCTCCGAGCGCATCGCCTATAGCTACGCCATATAAGCCTCCCTTTAATCGGTCAAAAACCCTCGCATCCACCATAACCCGCATCTCCTTCCATGCCAACCTATTCGACCTTCAACAATGTTCATAGCGGATCCAAACGTTTAAGAGCCTCCGCCACTTGCTCCTCCCGCTCCCGGAGAGTACCTCGCAGGATCTGGAACGGCACGCCTCTCTCCCTGAGATCGTTTACGATCGCCAGTTGGAATTCCTCGCGCTGCACCTCGCCCGAACGATCCCAAGTATCGTCGTACGGAATATCCGCATCGCATAAGAAGACAAGTCCGTATCTTGTCTCCGCCTCCCTCGCCAATCTCGCTAGCCCCTGAGTAGTCTCCCCGTGGTAATACAGCGAGAACATATACGTCGTAATGGCATTGGTATCCACGAACAGCACATCGCGCGCCTCTTGGAGCTGTTTCTCTTCTCTCTCCAGATGGCCGGTCGCAATCTCCTCCAGCTGCTCCAGCGTCAGTCTTCTGTCGATCTGGTTCTGCTCCCAATATTCGCGGCCGTACTCCGGCATCCACGCCGTTCTATAATGCCTCGCCATACTTTCGGCCAATGTCGTCTTGCCCGTCGAAGGCGCGCCCAAAAATACGACCTTGGTCACCAAGTCTCGATACACGATGGGATTCAGATAATGCCGGTTTTCATAAGGAGCGTTCCTCACTGCCGTACCGGATACGGGAACAGTCAGCCGCTGGAGATCGACTTGGCGGTTAACGGCGTTCAGCGCGACGCTCATGTGCTCGCCGTACGGCTCGCTGGAGTAGAAATGCGTGACCTTTCGCCCTCCGAGCAGACCCAGGACGTAGTCCTCCTGAGCTTTCATAATCTCCGCCGTATAGCCGGTCTCCTTGGGTCCGTCCCAAGCTTCGATGACATCCGTCCCCGGATACAACCTGCGAATCCAGTCGGCGCGGACATGCAGCGGGATCGAAATCGTCTCGGGGCAGTCATAGATGATCACAATTACCTCATCCATTTCCTCGAGCGCGGTCTCGATCATGTATTGATGCCCCTTATGGAGCGGAGCGAACTTCCCCAGCGTCAATCCGATCCGCCGCTCATCCATGGGTGGTTCCCCCCTTCATAGCTCTATCGTAATCCCGTTTCCACGAAACATATCCACTCGTCGCAATGCCGAGGAAGATGACGTACAGGAACGCCAGCGCATAAAGCTCCTTGTAGAAGTACATCCCGACGGACAATACATCGACGGCGATCCAGACCAGCCAGTTTTGCAAAATTTTCGAAGAGAGCAGGAATTGGGCAATCAGGCTGAGCGTGGCGATAAAAGCATCCGCGTACGGAATCGAAGCGTCGGTGTGCGCATGAAGCAAGTACCCCCATAGCGCCGTCACGGCGACGGCCAGCACGCCGAGAAAGATCGCAAGCGGCTTCGTCAGATTCCGCGTCGGGCGCACCTTGGCGCCTTCCCGCTTGGTCAGCCAGACGATCCAGCCGTAGATGCTGAGCACGAAGAACACGACCTGCAGCATCATATCGGCATACAGCTTCACCTCCAGGAACATGAAGAAGAAGCAGCCGACATTAACCAATCCGACAGGCCAAGCCCAGATATTCTGCCTGGCGGTCAGCCATACGCTGAGCAATCCCGTAGTTGTAGCGACGATTTCCAGCGTCGTCGAGGACGTGAACCAGGCGATGGCCAGCATCGCGGCGAATAATAGCGGCAGGAGCCATTTGTTGTTCATGATGAGCGCCTCCTTATATAGTCAATATGATAATATCAAAAGCGAGAAGAAAATCGCCTAGCCGTAAATAGACAGCCCCGGCGAATATTCGGTAAATCGGTAAAGCTGGGCCGCACGCTGCGAATAACGATTGGACGACTTGGGCCGGCCTTCGGAATCCCGCGCTTCTTCGATAATGCCTTGGCGGCTTTGCGTGGACGTAATCTTGCGGATAAAGTTGGGCTCCTCGAACGTCGGTACAACGGTCTGGATGACCTGGTACAGCTCGCTGATCGTAAATTCCTCGGGCAGAAACTCCCGCGCGATCGTCGTCGTCAGCATCTTCTCCCGCACTCTCGCAAGCGCGTCGCGAAGCATGTCGCCATGATCGAAGCCAAGCTCCATCGCAAGCGCCTCCTCCAGAGGGAACAGGCGGACATCGGACGCGTCGGTATCCGCTCTCCGATTGATAAGCTTGTGCTCGTGCACCAATGCGAAGTAAGCATGGGACAGAATCCAGCCTCGCGGATCGCGGCCGGGCTTGCTGTAAACGTTGAAGTATTCCATATGCACGTCCGTTACGCCCGCTTCTTCCCTCAGCTCGCGCAGCGCGCATTCGTACATGCTTTCCGTCTCCTTGCAAAAGCCGCCGGGCAGCGCCCACTTGCCTTCGTAGGGCCAGACCTTCCGCTTGATCAGCAGCACCTGCAGCTCGCGCGTCGGCAATGCCTTCTTCGGCGTCGCCTTCTCTCTCGACGTTATCGTAAAGATGACGATATCGCTGGGAGCGCCGTCCGGCGTACGGAAGTTTTCGGGCGAATAGGCGTCGGAATGTTCTTCGTTAGACATTGCATTCACCTGCTTAACTAATTTGTTCTCGTTCACGGAATGTCGATTTGATAACATCATTATGACATAATTGATTGAAATGTCAAGCCTCCCCCTCGTCAATCCACTACATGCCTTGACAGGAATATTCCTCATGACGTATATTATGGTCATGAACGACATATTACAAGCCATCGCAGAACCCACACGCCTTCGAATCGTCGAGCTGCTGAGGGACGGAGAGCTCACTGTTGGCGATATAGTGGAACGTTTAAGCCTGAATCAACCGCAGGTGTCGAAGCATCTTCGCGTGCTTCAGGAAAACGGCATCGTCACGATGATTCCCGACGGAAACCGCCGAATTTGCAAGCTTCGTCCAGAACCGCTGCAACAGCTGAACGCATGGGTCGGCACATTCCGGCGAATCTGGGACGAGCGACTGGATCGTTTGGACGATTATTTGCAGGAAATACAAGAAGGTTCGAATGAATAACCGCAAACCGCGTATAAGGGCCGGTAGCCGATCATCAAACACAAATGGAGGTATGAACATGACAACCACGGAAGGACAATTGCGGATCATTCGTACATTTAAGGCTCCGCGCGACTTATTGTTCAAAGTATGGACGGAGACCGAACATCTGAGCAAATGGTGGGGTCCAAAAGGCTCGACGCTGCATGTCGCGAAGCATGAGCTGAAGCCGCAAGGCCTCTTTCATTATCGGCTGACAAACCCGGACGGCCACCAGATGTGGGCCAAATTCATTTATCGCGAGATTGATGCGCCCGAGAAGCTTGTCTTCCTGAATTGTTTCTCGGATGAAGAAGGCAACACGGTCCCCGCTCCGTTCGGCCCCGAGTTTGTCGATTTCCCGCTGGAAGTGAACCATGATATATCATTTGCAGAAGCAGATGGAGGAACGACTCTTACGATAACCGTCGGTCCCCATAACGCGACGCCAAAGCAGCAAGCTTTCTACCAGAGCATGTTCGAGTCTATGCGGCAAGGCTTCGACGGCTCCTTCGACGAGCTCGACGGCTACCTGGAGGAGCTTCAATAATCGGCAACAGGACCGCAAACCTCGCATCCGCGACGCTTGCGGTCCTGATCGCTTTCAATCCAACAGCGAAACCTCGGGATACTTCCCTTCCGCGGAATACCAGGTCAGCAAGCTGCCATCCGATGTCCAGCCTAGCAACGCTCCCGCCCCTGCCCGGGAGGCTTGTTTTTCTCGCAAGTCGATCAAGAAGGTGCCCTGTCCGGCGATGTGTGCGGCGAAATATCGGTCGCTTTCTTCGCCCGTCTGCGGCATCGGCAATGCACGAATAATTTCCATCCGTTCACCGCTCCAGCCCGGGATCGCCCCTTTTAAGATCTCTATCGCAACTTCAGGCATCGTCACGCTTGCTTCTTCGGCGAGCAATCCCTTCTTTACATCGTAAATCGCCTTGCCGCGTCCCATAACCAAATCCGAACGGCCGATAAGCGGTACGGCAACGGTATCCGAATCCTGCCAAACCATCGGATAAACGAAATGCCATCCGTCGCTATGTCCGATGTAAGCCGCCTTCTCGTGATGAGCCAACCGTTTTCCCGTCGCATCGAAAATCCACAAATCCGCATACGAGCCCAAAAAGCCCTCCGAATCCGTCAGTACGGCAACCTTGTCGCCGTCCGGCGATGACGCAATCCCATAAATCGAAGCTTCCTCCGATTGATAAATTCTTTTCTTTGAATCGGCCGCCGGATCCACCAGATAGACGAATTCCAACCCTTTAGCGATATAGTAGGTTTCCCCTTGCGCGGGAAAAGCATACAAATCTTGAACGCCGCTGTCGCTCGACCTGCTCACCGTCAACTCCGGCCATTCCTCAAGGTCTAGGCGAGACACCTCGCCCGTTTCGGGATCCAGCCGATCCACTTTGCCGTCCCGATCGTACATGTTAATAATTCCGTCTTTCCCCGGGCAGCATGACGTACCGACATACACCGCCGAGTCGAAGGCATGCTCCTTAACGAGGTTTCCTTGAATGTTGGTCCATCTAATCCCGCTCCATGCCTTGCCCGCATGCACGATGACCGCTCTTCCCTCATAAGGCAATACAGCCTTAACCGGCTTGCCTTCCGACGTCATTGTTCCTTCCAGCATAAATCCGACAGCGCTCTCCGGGGGCAGCTCCGTAAACCGGACGACCGCGCGTCGATTATCGGTCCATTCCACCCCATAACGATAGTCAAGCGTTCCCAAACTACTGGCATCATATATCGTCGATTGGATCGCAAGCTCCACCGATTCCCGATCCATATCCCGGTTGCCGATCAAAAGGACCGTATCGCTGTCTTCATCGATGGTGACCGTCAGCTCGGGCTCGCTATCATCCCGATCTCCCTGGAGTATCCGCTGGATCAATTCCGACGTTAATGCCCAAGCCTGGGCGCCGGATTCGTTTGTCCCTTCCGCATACACCTTGCCGCTGGGAGCCGAACCATTGGTTTGGCGCAAGTCGTTCAGCGAGAGCATCAAACTTCTATCGCTTCCGACCAGTTCGAGCTTGTACAGAATGCCTGATTGCTCCGGATCGCCAATATAAGAGAGTTCCGCTTCTTCCAGTCCTGCCACGATGGCTTCGATCCCGCCAAGATCGCGATGTTCCGTCACAACGCCGCTCTCTTCGTTAATGACCTTAACGACTTGGATCTCCGAAGGCAAATCCAAGCTAGCCGTGTTTTTATCTATTTCCCCGTTTTTGCTGCAAGCTTGTACGATAATCATGGACAGGATCAGAACGAAAAATATCCGCTTCCGACTAAACAATTTCAATACAACCGCCCCTTTCTGCATACAACCAGCCACTATCTTCCATCTATTGGACGCTCCAACCGGCTTCAAAGTTGCTATGCTTGCCGGGAATCTGTTCATGACGGCCTGTCATCTGCGCAGATAAATAGCCTCTAGAAGCATAAAGAGCCCTGACCAATCCGCTATTACAGCGGTGGACAGGACTCTCGTTTAACTCTTTGCGATTGATGGGCAGCATCTATGCAGTGACGGAAGGCATAGACGCAAGGGCGAACTCCACCGCTGCCTCCGCATGGATGCGCGTTGTATCGAACAGCGGCATGTCGATATCCCCTTGTTTCAGGAGCAGCGGAATTTCCGTACATCCGAGAATAATGCCTTCCGCTCCCCGTGCCCGCAGACGTTCGATGATCGCGATATATTCCGCCTTGGAAGACGCATTTAATTCTCCCTTGCACAATTCGCCGAAAATAACATCATGCACGCGGATCCGATCTTCCTCGTCCGGCACGATAGCTTCGATGCCATGCTCGCGCAGGCGATCCGTGTAGAAGCTTTGCTCCATCGTGTAACGGGTCCCGAGCAAACCTACGCGGCGAAGTCCGCTATTTTTGATCTGCGCCGCCGTCGTCTCCACGATATGAAGCAGCGGCACGTTTACCGCCTCTTGCACCTCGCCCGCGACGACATGCATCGTATTCGTGCAGATCAGTATCGTATCGCAGCCGCCGGCTTCCAGCTTTTTCGCGGCATCGGCGAGCAGCTCGGCGGCCTGCTTCCATTCTCCCGCCTTTTGCAGCTGCACGACCTCCTCGAAGTTGCAGGAGTACAGCAAACATTTGGCCGAACTCAGTCCTCCCGCCCGTTCGCTGATGCCTCGATTAATATATTTGTAATAGTCGGCCGTCGACTCCCAGCTCAGTCCGCCGATTAATCCGATCGTCTTCATCATTACCCGCACGTCCCTTCCCGCTTATATAACTCCAGCATAACATGGTATACTGGTTTCCATAAGGACCAGGAATGGCATATATTCATAGTACCAGTTCTAATGCCAAGACGTATGTAAGGAGAGGTTACGCACATGTTATGGTTTCCCGTTGACCGTTCCGCCGAGTCTTCGCTGACCGTTCAAGTATACGAGCAGCTGCGGCAGCGCATCCTGCGAAGCGAGCTTGTCGAAGGCGAGCGTCTGCCCTCCAGCCGCGAGCTCGCCTCCTCCATCGGCGTGTCGCGCAATATCGTGCTGGAAGTCTACGATCGATTGCTTGCCGAGGGTTACTTGGAAATACGTCCACAGTCCGGCACTTACGTGGCGGCCGGCTCACATTTCCCGACCATCGCCCAGGCCATGTCCAGCGACGTCGAGGGGCAGTCCGCTGCCTCAATCGCAAGGCCACCCCCTCCCCCGGGCATGATCGACTTCCGGGCCGCGCATCCCGCCGCGGACTACTTCCCCCGCGCTGCATGGGGCAGGCTGGCGAAAGAAATTTGCCTGTATGCGCCGGAGCGCGCTTTTGGCTATGGCAGCCCGGAAGGAGCGTCCGAGCTGCGCAGCGTTCTCGCCCGCTACTTGCTGCAGGCGCGAGGCGTCCGCTGCCATCCGGAGCAGATCGTCATTACGACGGGCGCGACGCAGGCGCTGCAGCTAGTTACAGGCCTGCTCTCGCGGGACAAGCGGGCGCGCATAGCGGTAGAGGATCCCGTCACCGACGAGATGCGCACGATTTTCTCCTATGCCGGGGCTGAATTACTGCCCGTCCCCGTCGACGATACGGGCATCCTGCCCGAGGAGCTCCCGGCGGGCGAAGCTCCCGACTTCGTCTTCGTTATTCCGTCCCATCAGTTTCCGCTCGGCGGCACGCTCCCCATCCAGCGTCGCATCCAGCTCATCGAATACGCCAGACGGAGCGATTGCCTCATTGTGGAGGACGATTACGACAGCGAATTCACGTACGAAGGCGTGCCCGTCCACTCCATGCAGGGGTTGGACCCGGAACGGGTCATCTATGTCGGCACCTTTAGCAAAATCTTGTCCCCGTCGCTCCGCATCGGCTACGCCGTCCTGCCCATCCGTTACGTCGAGGAATATCGCCGGCTAAAGTGGTTCGCCGACCGCCACACCGCCATGCTGGAGCAGCTTATTCTCGCCCGCTTTATGGAGGAAGGTTACTTTGACCGGCATATTCGCCGCATGCGGAAGATCTATCGCAAGCGTCGCGAGACGCTGGCGAGCAATCTCCGCAAGCATCTCCCGCAGGCCCGCATTCTGGGCGAGTCCGCGGGGATGCATCTCGTCGTGGAAGTGCCGGGAGTCCGCTTCACCGAAGAACGAATGGCGCAAATTGCCCGCGAGGGTGTCCTTGTCTACGCGGTGGAGCATTACGCGCTTGTGCGCGGTCGGCACGAGAACCGGATCGTCATGGGCTACGGCGGCTTAACGCCGCAGGACATTGCGGACGGCGTCGAACGGTTGGCCCGAGCGATCGCGGCGGCGGAGTGACGGGGGGAAGCCAAAGGGGACGGGGGAGACGAATCTCTCCCCTGGCGGGCGCGGATCCCATGGTGCTCGATGTGCGGGTGCAGTCCCTATGGTGCTCGACGTACCGGAGCTGTACCCACGGCGCTATACGTGCGGGTGCAGCAGCCACATGGTGCTATACGTGCAGCTCCTACCAAATAAAACTCGATATTACTCCGCCTCACCGCGCACCACGAACTTAACGGACATCAGCGACGCTATCACTCCAATTCTCTCAGTAGACGCCCACATCTACTCGACGAGAAGTTCCACCCTCGGGGACTAAGGTCACCACGAACGTCCCGCTGTAGACCGCTCGTCGCCCCTATTCGTATCGCACCATCTCCCATAGAGAACTCATTGCCGAGAATGTACATGGTATGGCCAGGAAATCGACCGCTCTACGCATTTGTGCATTTCTCCCCAATTTCTTAAAGAGATGGGCCTCCTGCACATCAAATTGTACGAAAATACACAAATCCTCTCCTCATATCGTCGTTAGGGACCTTTTTGAAACAAAATTTGTGTATAAATGTACAAATGTACGAATTCATTGCTCTATCCACATCATAATTGTGTATTTTCGCTCAATTGTTATAACGCATGTGAAAATATCCAAGGTCGCATACTAGCGCAAGCACTCCAACAACAGCAATCCAACACCAGCAACAGCAATTCAACTCCAGCACTCCAATTACCCACCATCCGCGACCAAACGCGCCAAGCCCTCAGCCGGAATATTGGCATAAATTGTACAAACACATCTACATCAGAGTGCGCCACGAGAAAACTTCTACCCTCGCCTCTCGAAGATGATCGACCTCCAGCTTGCAAAGTAAAGCCGCTTGGGAAGCATAAGGCAGGTAATATCGCCAATAAGAAATCCGTTTTCGAAGACCGAAAACTTATACTTTATTATGTGCACGGTGAACGGCCGTCGCCGTCCTTTGGCAAAGCAACGCGTTTCGCTCCGAAATGGAAAAAATGACTTTATTATATTAAAAAAAGCAATCCGCACAGGCCTATGCATTCCTGTCTGCGAATTGCTTTTTATATAGCCCGCTGACGCGGTCCTCTTACTTGTAGAACACTTTTTCTACGTTATATTTCGCTTGCCGCGTGTTAAGGATGTACGTCTCATACAGCTCCCGCTCCAGCGGACTTTCGTTCTCGAACACTTCGATCTTCGTTACCTCTTCCCGATGGTTCTTCATCACGGATACGGCATCCTCAAAGTGTTTTTTGATTCGCTGTCTGAGCTTCCTCGCTTTGCCGACGAACAGCAGCTCGTCCTTGTCGTTATAGAAGGCAAAGAATCCGCCCTTCTCCCGCGTAATCAAGTGGAAATCGGTAAAGCCGTAAATATGGCTGAGCTGCGGATCCTTCTGCTTGAGAATCGTAACATCCGGCTCCGGGACTGTAATATTGATCATGTTCTGTCACTTCCTCTTCTCACATTAGACAGAACCATACTATCACAATACAGCCCGAATGTTTAGAGGAATCTTCATTGTCGTTCTCTCATCGTTCCCATTGCCAAAAATTTCGCGTCAGATTATACTCAGTTTAATGACTTTAATTCCAATCAAGAAAGTTGGTTTAATGGTGAAGGAAATTCCTATTCCATACGTAAAGAGCAATCAGGCGGGTATCGTTTTGTCACTAATTGCCTTCTTCATCACTCAGTCCGTTTGGATTATCGCCGTTTTGTTCTTCATACAAGCAATCGGCCTCGCCTTCGGTGCAAAGGCCAATCTATTCGTCCGCATCGCTCGCCCGTTCTTGGGCAGCCTCGTATCACGTTCCGGCACCGAGGCTGTCGAGCTCCAGCGATTTAACAATTCGCTCGCCGTTCTGTTCTTGACCGCTTCGCTTGTCTGTCTGCTGCTAGGCTTCGGCACCGCGGGCAATATCTTTGCCGCCATGATGGGCGCAGCGGCGCTCGCCGCCCTGCTCGGCTATTGCATCGGCTGCACGATCTACTTCCAATACAAGCAGTTCCGCGCTAGAAGATTGCGGCATGGATCTCAATAGGCCTCGTGGATATATGCAACTAGCCTGCGTTATGGCGAAATGATGAGAAATCCTCTATCGAGGCCTTTCGAGGGTGAGCGGCCGCTTTTTGAGGTAGGATTTATCGCCAAATAGAATTTCGGTTTTCGAATGCTCGAAAAGTTATAAATTCTATTGTGGTAAAAATAAAAACCGGGAGCATACGCAGCTCCCGGTTTTTTCGTTATTTGTCAAACGCCGCTACGATTTTCGCGATCTCGGCGCGCGTAATAGGACCTTGAGATTGTTATGATCAATTTGAATGTATTGTAAAAAGGGGAGGAATCCCCCGTGCTTCCATCGAATGTAAGAGAAAACGATTCCAATACTGAGGTAGCAGGAGAATGCGATGACTTTTCCCATCTGGATCGATCTTGGTTTTATCAAATTGCACCCGCACACGGTTTTCGAAGCATTGGCTTACTTTGTTGGCTTTCGAGTGTATCTGCTTACCCGCAGCAAAGATAAGCTTCCCGTTGCGCAAGGCATCTGGGTCATCGTCGGAGCCATCCTCGGAGCCGCGATCGGCTCCAAGCTGCTGTATTGGCTGGAAGATCCCATAAGGACGATCGAGAACTGGAACGACTACGTTTATATGATGGAAGGCAAGACGATCGTCGGGGGACTGCTTGGCGGGCTGATTGGCGTGGAGTGGACGAAGAAACGCGTCGGCATCACTCGTTCCACAGGCGATGATATGGCCCTTCCCATCATCCTGGGCATGATGATCGGGCGCATCGGCTGCTTCATGACCGGTCTGGACGATCACACTTACGGCATAGCCACGACCTGGCCGATAGGCGTCGATTTCGGCGATGGCATTTCGAGACATCCGACACAGCTGTACGAGATCGTTTTTCTTCTGGTGCTAGGCGTAGTTCTGTATCGCAAAAAACGTCAAGGCGCAATGCCGGACGGCATGGTTTTCCAGCTATTTATGACGGGTTATCTGCTATTCCGGTTTACAGTCGATTTTATCAAGCCGACCCCGCATCCTTATCTCGGGCTAAACAATGTCCAATTGGCATGCATAGCCGGCTTGATCTATTACGGCTATTTGATGAGCAGCAGGCTCAGAAGGCCGCAGCATTTGCACAAGGAGGAATTGTAGATGACGACGAAGAACAGGCCTTACCTCTTCTACGAACTGACGAACAGCATTTGCTCGAAATGTCTGCGCAAGGTGGAGGCCAAGGTCATTATCGAAAACGACCAGGTCTTCTTGCAGAAATATTGCGGGCATCACGGACGCGAGAAGGTGCTGATCGCGAGCGATGCGGCTTATTATAAGCGATGCCGTGAATTTCTGAAGCCTGCCGAGATGCCTATGCACTGGAATACCCCCATTCGTTACGGCTGTCCGTACGATTGCGGATTATGCCCCGACCACGAGCAGCACAGCTGTCTGACCTTGCTCGAGGTGACCGAGAGATGCAATCTGCAATGCCCGATCTGCTATGCGGAATCGTCTCCGCACAAGGAATCGTGGCGCACGCTCGAGCAGATCGAATTTATGCTGGACGCCATCGTCCGCAATGAAGCGGAACCCGACATCGTGCAGATCAGCGGCGGCGAACCGACGATTCACCCTCAGTTTTTTGAAATACTGGATCTCGCCAAGAGCAAGCCTATCAAACATATCATGGTCAATACGAACGGCCTGCGCATCGCCCAGGATCGCGCGTTCGTGAAGAGACTTGCCGAATACACGCCCGGATTCGAGATCTACCTGCAATTCGACAGCTTCCGGGAGGAAGCTCTGCGAGAGCTGCGCGGCGTCGACTTGCGTGACGTCCGGAGGAGGGCGCTGGACCATCTGAACGAATTCAACATCTCGACCACGCTCGTCGTTACGCTCAAGAAGGGACTTAACGACGACGAGATCGGCGACATCATCCAGTTTGGACTGAAGCAGCCTGCCGTGCGCGGCGTCACGTTCCAACCGATCCAGGCAGCAGGACGATTGGAGGAATTCGATCCGGCGAAGGATCGGCTGACGCTCAGCGAGGTTAGGCAGAGCATAATAGATCAATCCGGCATCTTCCGCGAAGAGGACATCATCCCCGTCCCCTGCCATCCCGACTGCCTGGCGATGGGTTACGCATTGAAGCTCGGCGAAGAAGTGCTGCCGCTTACCGGCCTGATCGATCCTCAGATTCTGCTGGAGGGCGGACGCAACACGATCGTATTCGAACAGGATCAGACGCTGAAGTCCAAAATTTTCGAGCTGTTTTCGACCGCCCATTCGCCGGACTCGTCGGCCCTGTCGCTGAAAAACTTGCTGTGTTGCCTGCCGATGGTATCCGTGCCCGAGCATATCGGCTACGACAACGTGTTCCGGGTCATTATTATGCAATTTCTGGACCCGTACAACTTCGACGTCCGATCCGTCAAGAAGTCTTGCGTCCATATCGTGCATCCCGACGGGCGAATCATTCCTTTCGATACCTACAATATGTTCTATCGCGGCGATCAAGAGAAAAAGCTGGAAGCGCTGAGAGCCGAATTCGATATGAGGCCAGGAGGGAAAGTCTATGATGACTGGAACGAATGACGGGAGCAAAAGGCCGCCCGGGCATACGAAAGACGTATGGCTCGGCATCGGATTGCTGGCCGTGCTTCATCTGCTGCTGTTTCTATTTCCCGTCAGCTTCTTTTTTATAGGCGTTGTTCAACTCTTGTATTTGTTGCCCGCGATCATCATATGCAGAAAGCGTGGAGGCATCGTACAAGGGCTGCTTATCGGAGCTGGCGTTACCTTTCTGCTTAATGCCGCCTGCTTTGGCATTGTGATGACCATGACGTTTTCGTAGCACCGAGCTTTCCGCAAGTTGACTGGCTGCACGAGATTATGGCGACAGCTTAATTCCAAGATAGTGAGAGATAGTTCTTATTAAGCAAAAAAAGCTTCCGGCGCCATTTTGCAGGTGACGTAGGGAGCTTCTTTGCAATGGGTTGGATAGACGGTTACAATCGCCTGATCCGATAGAGGCGCAGGCAGGTATCGAAGTTCGAAGTAGGATCGGCGCTAATGTCTTTGTCTGGCCGCTACTTCGATTGCAGCTTCTCAAGCAGCTCTCCGAGCCGCAGGAAGGAATCGTTCATGCCGCCTTCCATGCCGGATTGCAGCATGCCGTCGCGATCGGCTACCGAACGGAAAATGGACTCCATCACGATTCGGGTACGTCCTCCAGGCAGCTCGACGAATTCCGCTGTCTCCAGGGAAACGTGTCCCTTCTCCGGCAGTCCCTCGAACTCGAACGTTTGGATGATGCGCACCGGCGCCGTCACTTCGTGGAACACGCCGCGGAATGCATATGCGTTGCCGTCATTGTCGCTATGCACATACTTCCATCTGCCGCCGTCGCGCGGTTCGAACGTCTCGAGGTTCATCTCCAAAATGCGTGGCCCCATCCATTCTACAAACAGCTTGGCATCCGTAAATGCTTCGAATACAAGCTCTCTCGGCGCATTGAATTCTCTTTCGATCTTGATCATTTGGCTGCCCGGCTCCGCAATCAGCCTCGTTTCGTTGATTGTTGTCATGATTCATCGTTCCCTTCCGATGGTTTGGATTGTTGTCCTGCCTTCATGCGCGCTTCCAGCAACGCGTCTAGTTTCTCGAATCTTCTGCTCCACATCTCGCGGAACTGCTTCGCCCAGTCCTCGACTTCAGCCATCGCCTCCGGATTTAACCGATAGATCCGCTGCTGCGCCCTCTTCTCCACACTTACGACGCCCGCTTCTCTTAGCACCTTCAAGTGCTGGGAGATAGCTGGGGGACTTACTTGGAAGTGTCCACATATGTCCGTGGCCGACAACTCGCCTTCGGTGGCGAGCAGCTCGATGATGCGCCTTCTCGTGATGTCTGCAATCGCTGTAAATTTGTCCATGCGCTTATTATAAAGCAAACACTTAATTAAGTCTACACTTAATTAAATGTTGCTGGTTGATAGCTTCGTTGTTAGTCACACCGTCAAACTCGCGCTTTTCGACCACTTTGACCGCCCAGTTGTCGGTCTCACCGAATGTGTATGAAAAAGCGAGTACATCGGAGCCCTGAGGGGCGGAGACGAGCGTATGTGTATGAAAAAGCGAGTACATCGGAGCCCTGAGGGGCGGGGACGAGCGGATATGTATGAAAAAGCGAGTACATTGGAGCCCTGAGGGGCGGAGACGAGCGAATGTGTATGAAAAAGCGAGTACATCGGAGCCCTGAGGGGCGGAGACGAGCGAATGTGTATGAAAAAGCAAGTACATAGGGGCGCTCGCAGCCGTCGACCGACACACTTGCGCATTTTGGCTGCTTTGACGATCCATTGGTCAGTTTCACCGACAAAACAAAATAGACACCAAGCAGCGCCGAAGCGCTACTTGGTGTCTTGCCACTCCCCTATGCGCGGAACAGTCCTTGCAGCGCGGACAACTCAACTTCCGTCGCCGGCTGGAAGGCGTCCGACTTGGCATAGCCCGCGATGCTGCGAAGCAGCTGCCTGCCTTCCGGCGTCTCAGCCAGCCCCCCGGCTTCGGCGCCGCAGATGAGCAGCTTGCCGTGCAGCGCGCGGCATTCGAACAGCAGGCCGAGCTTGTGGTTGCGCTCGACATTGTCGATCGTCGCCACGATCGGGCTAAGCTCGCGCGGCAGATCGTCGAGGACGAGCGAGCGCGAACGGGAAACGATGCTCCACCACGGAAACGTGGAGTACGTATCGCTCGGGAAGCCCTGCAGCGCTGGATGCTCGTTGTCGATCAGGAGCCCCATCGTGCCAACGGGCACTGGTTTGTTCATGCTCTCCGAGATGGAGCGGAACATCGGATAGTTCCAGAAGTCGGTGCAATATGTGCCTTCGATGCTGGCCGCCAGCGCATCCGGCTTCGCGAACAGTACGACGTTCTCGCCCTTCTCCAGCAACGACGCAGCTTCGTCCGTCAGTTCGTCGAACACATGCAGGCCACCCAGCTCCGAGCCGCTATCTACATGTGGGAACACCCACAGCGCGTAAGACTTACGCACGTCGGTTCCCTCGATCCATAGACGAAGCTCGAGCTGACTCGCAGCATCCAGCGACGGCAATACGGCTTCGAACGCTCCTAGATCAACATAAGGACTGCCCTCTTCCGCAGCCGCGCTTAATCCCCCTTCGGCAATGACTTCGCCGCTAAGCAGAAGCTCCCACTGCGCCTCTACTGCGCCAAGCGCCTCCGGTCTGAACCAGACTAGCTCCGCGCTGGCTCGGAACGTATCGCCGGATACCCAGACGTAGGATTCGAACCGCGCCAGCAGCACAGCGTCGGAGCAATAAGTGCGCCATTCCTCCGGCTCCACCAATCCCTTGGAATCCATGAAAGCATCCAGGACGCCCACGAGCGCCGTGCCTTGTCCACTGAAGTCCTGCAGGTCAAGAAGCTGGAAACCTGCAAGCTGCCGCGTACGGAAGGCCGCCTCCAGCTCCTCTTTGTAACACTCCACGGCGAGCTTGCCGGAGCTCTGAAAGAACTTGTCCGCGAGATGCCCCATCCCCTTGAGCTCCAGCCGCTCGCGAAACAGCTCGAAGTTTCGCGCCTTAAGCGGTCCATCGTACTTCTCGATCTCGGCATAATTGGGATACATGCCAAATTGCCCGATCTCATGGGACACGACGGGAATGGACGGGATAAGCTCGGATGCCGCTTCCGCCTTGACCGTGATCGCCTCGGTTCCGTACTGAATTTGGAGCTCACCGCCTCCATCCGTGCCGCCGTCCCCACCGAGGCCGCTCGGAACGATCTGCTCGTCGTAATCCTTCATCGTGCTCGGCTTATCCGTCTGAATATGCCCTAACGGCGCATCGCACATCGCGTAGGACCCCCGGAACAGACGATCTCTGGAGAAACGAACGCCGCAGTAGAAGTCATCTTCCTCTAAAATAACCGGCACGAACTGGAAGTTGTTAGAGCCTTGCGTGTACAGCGGACGGCTGTCGTAAGCCTTATATCCGCGCATGATTTCCGCGATCCGGCTTTTGCTGCCCCACAGCTCGTTGCCAAGCGACATCATGACGAACGACGGATGATTGCCGAAGGAGCGTAGAATTTCGAAGCCCTCCCGGATCAAATATTGCTGCTCCGCTTCGTTATGCTTCTCGTCGCCTTCCTCCGTTATAGTGCCCCAGAACGGCAGCTCCGGCTCCATGTAGATCCCGAGCATATCGGCGGCTTCGAACGCTGCCTCTGGAGGGCAGCAGGTATGAAAGCGGTAATGGTTAATGCCATAAGATTTCGATATGCCCAAAATGCGAAGCCACTCTTCCAGCGTTGTCGGAGCATAACCCGTTAGCGGGAAAATCAGCCCGTCATGCTTGCCCCGCAGAAACGTCTTCGCGCCATTGATCGTGAATTTATCGCCGTCCGCCCTGAAATCCCGCAAGCCGGCCACGATGTTCCGCTCGTCCAGCAATGCACCCCCGTCACTGACAAGACGCAGCTTCAGCTCGTAGAGTTTGGGAGAAGCATCGCTCCATAGCTGCGCATCGGCTCCAAGCGCATAAGTCACCTCAAGCTCGCTGCCCGATACCGCAAACGACTCCTCTACGGAGATCGACGCGTCTCCAAACCGAACTCCCGCATGTTCGCGAGAAGCAGCCGTTGCCGTTACGGATAACGTGCCTTGCGGCACGCCCGCCACTTTCGCCCGGACCGTAAACGTACGATTTACCGCATCCGGGTATACTTGTACGTCGTCCAGATAGGCGTCGCCTGCAAATTGCAGCTCCAGCCGTCCTGTAATGCCGTTCCAATTCGTCTGCGTGTCCGCCGACGTCATATGTCCGCCTTTGGTCGGATAAGAAGTGTTGTCGACCCGGATCGTGACGCGGTGCTTCCCTTCCGTCAGCAACTTGCCGAGCTTGTAGACATGCGGCGTGCACAGGCTGTTCCGCGTGCCAATCTCCTCGCCGTCGATCCAGACGGTCGTGATCCGCGTACGCTCCAGATAAAGCATGGCGTTCCATCCAGCCTGCTCCGCCGTAATGTCCACCTCGCGCGAGAACCAGGCGTAACCCTCGAACTTGAAGGAGTCCGTCAGCGAACCCGCCAGCGCTTCCTCGTTCGCCGGCCCTTTGCCGGCATGAGAGGTCGTTCCCGGCAGTGTTATCGTATCGTCGAACGGTGAACCCTCGTTTCCTGTTTTCTCCGGATCGAGCCTCAGCCGCCATTGTCCTTCCAGACCAATCTTCGTAATCATCTCGTTCCCCAACTCCTATTTATCCTGTTAGTGGTAGTTCAAAAAGTCCGCTTTTGATCACGAAGTATGCCAAGAAGCTTACTCGACATCGAATATTGAATTCAGGCGAAACTTCCGGTGCTCACGTAGCTTCCACTACGCTCCGCTCCTCACTTTCTACCTTCATCCAATCTTCTCGGTGCTGAAAACCGAACTTTTTGAACACGTATTTTAGTGGTAGTCCCTATATTCCTGCGGGGTATATCCCGTTGTTTTCTTGAAAAGGTAAGTGAAATAAGCCGCCGTTTGGAAACCAACCTGCTCCGCTACCTCATAGACCCGGACATGCGGGTCGCGCAGCAGCTCCATCGCTTTGTTCATCCGCGTCTCCTGCACGAATTCGGATACGGTCTTGCCGGTCGATTTCTTGAACAACACGCTCAGGTAGCTCGCGTTCAGGTGATGAAGCTCCGCCAGCTGCTTGACGGTTACATTCTCATGAATATGGGCCTCGATATAGTCCGAGATCTTCTGGATCAAATTGTGTTGCTGCGAGTTCTGCTTGTTATGCTCCGACTCCGCGTACCTGGCGACATAATCCATCACGGCCTCCTTGACCTGCGGCACCGTCGTGCAGTCGATCAGACGCTGCCAGACCGGAATGTTGAGATCGGCCATCGCATCGTCCTGCAGCTTCCGCTTGCGCGCCAGCTCGCTAAGCAGACCGAGCCCGAACGCCTGAATGTATGTGAAGGGATGATGAGCGATAAGCATATCCAGCACGCTGCTGGTATATTCGACCGCCTTGCCCGCTTCGTCGGCCTTCTCCAGCATTCGGACGATCTCCGGAATGTACTCCTCCCTGACGCGGTGCTCCAGAAATTCAGTCTCGTCCAGCCGCTCCTCGTACAGCACTTGTCCGCCTTCCAGCAGCCGCGCCTTGGCCATCATATATTTCACGCGTTTATATGCGATGGGGGCCTCGCCCCAATCCTTAAAGATGCGGCTAAGCCCAACCGTCACCGAGGAGCCGTACTGCTCTCGAATCCACTGCTGCACAAACGCGATGCCCTTCTCCATGCGGACCTGCTCCTCAGGCAAGGGGTTGAGGTGCACGGCGACAACCTCCTCCGATCCCATGCTGGCGGCGATGACGCCGGGGAAGTCCGCCAAGCTGACCTTTACCGCCTTCAGGAATCCGCTCCCTCGCACGATTCGGCTTTTGGCATCCCGGCCGCCGTCCATAAACCGGTCGTAGCCGAAGGAGATGACGCTGATTCCCCGCATCAGCGGAGGCAGCTCCAGCAGCTTGATCCAGGACTCCTTCGTATCGTCGTCCGCGAGCCCTTCCAACACAAGATCATGGACGAAACGTTCCTTGACGACATCCAGACTGCCGGACACCTTCTCTTGCAGCTCGTTCGTCTCCGCTTCGATATCCCGCTGCTTCTCGATCGCGGCGCGAAATGCGGTCAGCTTCGCTTCCACTTCCTCGGTCTTGATCGGCTTAAGCACGTAAGCCTGTGCGCCGACATGAATCGCTTCCTGCACGAACTCGAACTCGTTGTAACCGCTGATAATGAGCACCTGCAGCCGGTAACCCAGCTCTTTGCATCGTGACACGAGTTCAATCCCCGTCATGATCGGCATCGACACGTCCGAGATAAGCACGTCGATGTCATGATTCCGCAACAGAGCAAGTGCCGCCTCTCCGGATTGCGCGGTCAGCGGCGGCGCGTAGCCGATCGCCTCCCACCCGACATGCCTGACCAATCCTTGTATATGCGTTGGCTCGTCATCCACAATCAAAGCCTGTATCATACGCCATCTCCTTTCCTGATTTCCGGCTGCTCCAGATAAGCGGGGATGTCGATCGCCACGAATGTCCCTTCCCCTGGGGCGCTGTCGATTGTCATGCTGCTGCCGCTGCCAAAATAAAGCAGAAGCCGCTCTCTAATGTTGGCGGTGCCGAAGCCATTGCCGGAGCCGGTCCGCTTGCCTTCGCGCAGCGATTCCAGCGTCTCAGCGGACATCCCTGCCCCGTTATCGTGAATGACGAACCGGATGCGGTCTTGCTCCTTCCTGGCCGAGATCCGAATGAACGCATCTTCCTTTTGCATAATGGCGCCATGCACGTAACAGTTTTCGACGATGGGCTGGAGCAGCATTTTGATCGTGTAGTAAGGCCGCGCTTCCGGGTCGATGTCCCACTCGATCTGTACCTGGTCCGGGTAGCGGAGCTCCTGGATATCGAGATAAGCTTCGACATGCTGCAGCTCCGTCTCCACTCTTGTCACGTTTACCCTGTTGTCGAGCGCAAGCCGGTAGAACGTCGTCAGTGCGTCGATCGCGCGAATCTGCGTCTTATCTCCCTGATCCATGGCACGCCATCTGATTAAGCTCAGCGAATTATAGATAAAATGCGGATTGATCTGCGCCTGCAGCGCGCGGAACGAATGCTCCCGCTCCTTCAGCCTCGACTTCGTAATATCGTTGACCAGCGTCCCGAGCTTGCCCGTCATGGAATTAAACAAAACCTCCAGCTCGCCGAGCTCGTCTTTGTCCCTGCTGGTGACGGTTACATCGAATTCGCCTTCGGCAATGTCGTTCATCCGGCTGCCCAGCTTGCGAATCCGCCATACGACGTTCTTTAGCACCGTCATGACCATAAACATGGACAACAGCAGGAAGAAAGCTATAGCGCCCACGATCCCGTAGGCAATCCCTTTGGATTGCCGCTCCAACTGGTCCATGTGCAGCACCGCGGCCACGCTCCATCCCGAAGCCAGCGTCTCGACGATCATCTGCTTGTCATCCAGCATGACCCCTTCCGAGAACGCCCCTTCCCCCATGCCTTCGGCTTGCTTAAGCTCCGGAATACGCGCAGCGACAGTCCCGATCTGATCCTCGCTGGACGAAGCTACAATACGTCCGTTGTGATCCATAATGTAGATATCGCCGGCCCCGTTGAAGGGATTGTCAAAGAGGTCGCCGAACACGGAATCGTAATCCAGCAGCATGTAGGTGGCGCCGACGACGCTAGAGCCGTTCGTGTTGAAAATCTTGTGCGACACCAGAAGCTGGTCGGTCTCGCCCGGTACGTTGATCCACCGCAAGGGCTCGCCTGACGCCAGCGTTTCGCTGTACCAATCCGTCTCGGTCCGTCCGGCGAGCGGTCGACCCTCCGGCTTCCACAGCAGTCTCCCGTCCTGGACGAGAGTGTCGTTCGTGTGATAGATCCGGAACATGTCGATGCCTGGCAGCAACTTGCTTGTCGATAAAAACGACCGGTCGACGTATTCCAGCGAGAGCAGCTGGTCGGACATGTCGGCATGTTCTCTGGACAATCTCGCCGACAGCTCCCCGTCGGTCGCCGTACGGACGGCCAGGAGATCGTAGGCTTGCTTTCGGAAATCGATGTTCTGAGAAGTCTGGCGAACCGCTTCCCTGATCGTGACCATGTAATTGTCGCGTACGCTCTGCAATGCGAAATATCCCGCGCCGATACCGAGAATAACGGTAGGCACGAAAACAATGAGCACGTAAAGCAACAAAATTTTTCCGCGGAGATGGAGTCCCCTCGTCACACGTATCGCCGTTCGTTCGATTAATCGCAGCACCATTGCTCAACCACTCCCAGCCGTATCATTCCGTTTAAATAGAAGAGAAGCACTCCCTGCAGGAGAAAAGGCAAACGGAGCAACCCCCTTTACGGGATTGCTCCTGCTTGCCTCTATGCTATTGCTTTGCAATCATAGTGTCGTAGGATGTTTGCCATTCTTCCTTCAGCTCGCTCCAATGCGCGCGTTTCTCCAACGCATCGCGGAATTGGTTCCAAACCGTCTCGAATTGCGCGGCATCCTTCGCCATAATCAGCTTGGCTCTGTACTCTTTACGTACGTTCTCAAGCTCCGGTCCGTATTTCTCCCATAGACCGCCCGGCTCCGCTTTCACCATATCGTACAGCTCCGCGCCGCGTACGCCGCCCATCGCGCCGACTTCGGACGTAAATTCCGACGTACGTTTCGCTCCGGCTTTGTCCGACTCGCCGTAATTCCACCATGGGTACCAATCATTATTATACGACGAAGCCATGTATAACTCAGGCGTTACCGACGATTTACGCGCCGTGTCGCCGCTATTGCGTTCTGCTTTGTACGCTTCGTCGATATATTTCCATTCGCCGAGAGGCTGGTCGACCCAATCCCAGAACACGCCAGTCGGACCTTCGTTAATGACATGTTGCTGCTCTGCGTTCGGCTGCAGCGTGTAATCGAAAAACTTCAGGATAGCTTCAAGATTTTTGGTGTCTTTGCTGACATACACGTCGTATCCCGGGTACGGGTTCACGACTTGGTTCGCGCCGACTTTGTCTACGCCTTCCACTTTCGGGAACGGCACGACTTGATAGAACCAACCCGGCTCCGTCGGTCCGTCCAGCGTTTCCCACAGCGTCGCGTCGACATTAAAGAAGCTGCCTACGTTCAGCGCGGTGCGTCCGGATTTGTTTTTCTCCTTGTAACGCTCTTTTTTATCCGTTACGACTTCAGGGTCGATCAGCTTGGCCAAATACATTTCGTTAAGCCATTGGTAAGCGGCTTTGAACTGAGGATCGTCATACAGCAGCACAAATTCGCCGTTTTTCTCCTCGACCGGGATGACGCCGCCGGCGCTGCCCGTCGTTACGCCGAACGCGCTCAAAATGGCGTTCTCGTCGTTCCAGCCGATCGTATCGCTTGGATCCATCAGGAAGCCCATCGGATTAAGCGTTTTGCCGGCATCATCCTTCACGCTACCCGCTGCCTTCAAGTATTCCTCCACGCCTTCCAGCGTAGCCAGATCGTCCAGCGTCATGCCCACTTTCTCCAGCACGTCCGTCCGAACGAGCCATGTTTGCGAAGCCCAGCCCGGCCACGGATTGTCCGGATTCTGGTCGAACCAGGTCGGGATCGACCAGATCTGGCCGTTCTCGTCCTTCATTTCCTCCAGATATTGTTTCGGAATGGAAGCAAGTCCCGGATATTTGTCCGGCATGTCGAAGTATTGCTCCAGTGACATGATTTTCTTCGAGCGCTGCATCGCGCTTTCCACCGTCTCGCTGCGACTAAAGATCGCCGCATCCTTAAATCCGTCCGTGTTCAGCCTCAGGTTCAGAGCCGTTGCCGCATCGCCTTGCGTCGCTTCCAGCGTTACCGCTACCCCCGGTTCGTTCTCCTTCCAATGTTTCTGAACGGAGCTGTCGTTGTTGATCGTCGCCGACCAGCCGAGCCACAGATTAAATGCCGTGTTGCCTCCGGCTGCCGCGCTGCCGCCTGTTTCCGAGGGCGCTTCGTTTGCGCCGCCGGAGCAGCCAGCCAGCACCAGCGTAGTTGCCAGCGCCGCCGCGATCGTACCCTTGCTTTTTAGTCCCCACTTCATGTTTGTCTGCCTCCCCTTGCGATTGTGTAACGATAACGGTATATGGTTGGATCATTATACCCCTTATTGAATCTTGCCTGTAAGTCTTAACCCTTGACGGAGCCGATCAGTACGCCCTTGACGAAATACTTCTGCAAGAACGGATAGACGCACAGGATCGGAATGGCGCTTACCATAACGACGGCCATCTTGATCGACATCAGCGTAATATTCTGCTGCGAGCCGCGTGCCAGTGCTTCCTGGTTATTATTGGAGCCCATGACGGCCGAGAGGTCGGACGCGTTGAGCAATTGCTGCAGGAACGTCTGTACCGGAATCAAAGATTGATCCGTGACGTAGAACGCTCCGGCGAACCAATCGTTCCAGTGCCCCACTGCGGTAAACAAACCCAGCGCGGCCAGCATCGGCTTCGAGAGCGGTATGATGATCTGGAACAGGATCCGCACGGGACCCGCGCCGTCAAGCTCAGCCGATTCGTTTAGGGCCTCCGGAATGCCTTGCAGAAATTTCAGCATGACGAACATATTCCAAGCCGAAAATGCCGTCGGGATGATATACACGAGGAACGTGTTCGTAAGTCCCAGATTGAACAACTGAATGTAGAACGGCACCAGGCCGCCGCTGAACAACATTGTGATCAGAACGTAAGCTAGAATGCCTTTGCGGAACGGCAACCCTCTGTGGGACAAGCCGTAAGCCGCGATCAGCGTCACGAGCATGCCAACGATGGTTCCGAGGACCGTTCTTGCAATCGTAATCAGATAAGCGCTTCGGATAACCTCGTTGCCAAGCACGATCTCGTAGTTGATGAGCGTAAATGATCTCGGCCACAAGTAGACGCCGCCTTTTGCCGCGTCCGCCCCTTCATTTAAGGAAATCGCAAGCATATACAGGAACGGGTAGATGACGCTGAGACAAAGCAGCGATAACAACACGACAATAACGGTTTGTCCGACCTTTTCTCCTACGGATAGTCTCATGAGTTACCAAAGCCCTTCGCCGTTAATTTTGCGCGATATCGCGTTCGTCAGAAGAACAAGCACCAGTGCAAGGACCGATGATAATAAACCTACGGCCGTTGCCATCCCGAAGTAACCTTGCTGCAGACCGCTTCGCAGTACGTACGTATCCAGGACGTCCGATACCGACATATTCGCCGAGTTCATCATCGGGTAGATCTGATCCATGCCGACCGTAATCAAGCTTGGAATGCTCAGAATGAGCACGATCGTGATCGTCGGCATAATGCCCGGCAGTGTAATGTTGCGAATCTGCGCCAACTTGCCCGCGCCTTCTACCTTCGCCGCCTCGTAAAGCTGCGGATCGATAGCCGTAATGGCTGCCAGGTACAGAATCGTATTCCAGCCCACTTCCTTCCACAAGCCGCTTCCGACGATCATCGGTCGGAACCATTCCGTCGAGCCCAGGAAGAAGATCGATTCGTTGCCCGTTTTCTGAATGACATCGTTCACGAGTCCGCCGTCCAGCGTCAGGAACGATTGCAGAATGTACGCCACGACGATCCATGAGAAGAAGTGAGGCAGGTAGCTCACGGATTGCACGAATCTTTTGAAGCCGGAATGCAGAACCTCGTTAATCATTAATGCCAATAAAATTGGAGCCGGAAAGCCGAAGATAAACTTCAGCACTGAAATGTACAGCGTGTTGGTGACAACGACCCAGAACTGCGGTTCTTTAAAAAAGGCGAAGTTATCGAAGCCCACCCAAGCGCTGTTCCAAATCGACGACCCGATCTGAAAGTCCCGGAAGGCGATCTGAATGCCCGCCATTGGGACGTAGTTGAATAGAAATAGCAGCGCGACTGCCGGTAAAATCATGGCATATTGCCAGCGATATTTATAAAATCTTCCCATCCGGTTCCCCTCCTGCTTTAAATGATAAGCCTTTCAAGATTGGGGAACCATATAACAACGATTGGTTATCTATCGAAATCATTAGTTGTTTCTTATTCGCGTGCAGGTTGCGTTGTCAGTATGCCCAGAAATGACCAAAACAAGGCGGGGCTTACGCTCCGCGGCGCATTGCAACCCGGTTTTCGAGACTGTCGATTCATTGTGTGCAAAGCTGGAAATGAAGCTATAATCGATCATCGACAACCTGTAAAGGAACTGAGAAGCCTTATTTTGATCATTTGACGTGATACTAGAATCTAATGGAACTGGGCGACGTTATTCATGAGAAATCTAGGCAAACCGCGAACTTTTGCCCCTCTTAAGGGCTGTCAGTTCCATTAGAATTGCGAAATCGCGCTTTTTGATGAAATAAAGCCTTTCAGTTCCGTTTACAGTTGCTCCGTTCATTTCTTACCAGACACATGCCTACAATTGAACTTATGCATAATTAATCGAGAGTCTCTTTTCTCGGGTTGCTGCTCCCACTGTCGCCCCGAGGCATATAGCAACTTTTCTAAGTGACAATTAAAATAGCCGTGGCCCCCACCATTTGGTGAAAGCCACGGCTTAAAACGTAATTGTTAATATTATACGTGCGGGGTGTCCAGACTAAGCCTTAAAAGACAGACCTTCTTCCCGGAGCGCCTCACGGAGTATCGGCATGCAAGACGGACCAACGCCGTGAAGCTTCAGAATTTCCTTCTCCGAATAAGCGGAAAGCTCAGACAGCGTGGAGATGCCCTGCGTTTCCAGCGCGCGACGCACCGGCGCAGCCAAGTTTGCCATAAAGCCGGTCTCAGGCGCATTTCCGCTCTCACACTTCGGACAAGTGTTGCACTCGCTGCTCTTATAGTAGCGATGCCCTTTCTCGCATATTCTCAGCGTCTTCGGTGCTGCAACCATTATCGTATTCCTCCTGTCCATTGAAGGTGAAGGTGCGCTCTCCGCTGTCGCCGCCTCGGAAGCGAAGCAGCCTTGCCATGCTGCTGCATGTATAAACAACCGTCATGCGTAACCGCCCGCGCACCGGGAAAATTGCGTGGAACGAAACAGTAAATACTAGCCTTGCTTAGCCGTAATATACCCTTCAGCCTTCAGCAGCTCGGCGATCAGTACCGCTCCGCCAGCCGCACCGCGTAACGTGTTATGCGACAGTCCGACGAACTTGAAATCGTAGAGAGAATCTTCGCGCAGACGACCCGCGGATACGCCCATGCCGCCTTCGATGTCGCGGTCCAGTCCTGTCTGCGGACGATTCTCTTCTTCGAAGTACGTGATGAACTGTTTAGGCGCGCTAGGCAGCTCGAGCTCTTGCGGGCGACCTTTGAAGCTGCTCCAACGATCCAGAATTTCTTCCTTGGAAGGTTTGTTCTCAAACGATACGAATACCGTCGCCAGATGGCCATCCGTTACAGGCACGCGAATGCATTGCGTCGTAATATGCGGTGCGCTTGCTTTCACGATCTCGCCGTTCTCTACGCTGCCCCAGATGCGAAGCGGCTCCTGCTCGCTCTTCTCTTCTTCGCCGCCGATGTAAGGAATGACGTTGTCCAGCATTTCCGGCCAATCGGTGAAGTTTTTGCCCGCTCCGGAGATGGCTTGGTACGTCGAAGCGACGACCGTCTTCGGACCAAATTCATTAAGCGCGTTGAGCATCGGCACATAGCTCTGAATCGAGCAGTTCGGCTTGACCGCGATAAAGCCCGTCTCCGTGCCAAGGCGCTTGCGCTGAGCCGCAATGACGTCCAGGTGACCCGGGTTAATTTCCGGAATAACCATAGGGACATCCGCCGTCCAGCGGTGTGCGGAGTTGTTAGATACGACCGGAGTGCCCGTTTTTGCATAGGCTTCCTCCAACGCTTTGATTTCATCCTTCTTCATGTCGACCGCGCAGAAGATGAAATCGACGCCGGAAGCAACCTCTTCTACCTTCGAAGCGTCTTGCACCACAATGGACTTCACGCCCTCAGGAATCGGAGTATCCAGCTTCCATCTACCTTGCACGGATTGTTCGTAAGTCTTGCCCGCCGAGCCCGCGCTCGCCGCGATTGCCGTTACTTGAAACCACGGATGGCCGTCCAGCAGCTGCACGAACCGCTGACCTACCATTCCCGTACCGCCTACAATGCCGACTTTCAATAATTGTGTCATCTGTTTCGTTGCCTCCTCTATAGTAGTAAACCTGAGTCCTCTATACCTTCATTACATGTTTATTGCGCTTATTTCGGAACCTCTAGCTTTAAAATGCGATTCCGGTACAGCCCGCTTACTTTCAATTTCCGTTTATCTCCAGTTCATCTGCAATCCCGCTTACTGCCGACATATCTGCAATACCATTGACAGCCAGCCAGCTTGCCCTCTGCCTATTGAATGCGCAACTCTTGAACTTCTATGCTCATCATATAGCGAAATCGTGCGGATGCCTAGAATCAAAAAAATCCCACCCCCAAGACTATTATCAGTCTCAGGGGCGAGATTGAACTCTCGCGGTACCACCCTAAATTCGCGTATACGTCGCCGCATGCGCCTCTTCAAGTACGACGCGGGTATCCCCTCGTTTATACTCTAGCTCTGTAACAGGAGCTCCTGTCGCATCACCCCCTGCCCATTCCGGGTTCAGGTTCCGACGCGCTGCTCGGAGTCTTTTTTCGGATAAAGTCTTCTTTGCTCCCTTTCACCGGCCGGAGCTCTCTGATAAAGAATCCATTTACCTACTTGTCTCGTCATCGCATTTGTTGTCATATATAATATCAATTTCTAGCCCTTAGGTAAACCACTATTCGCAATTTCCTCAAAAAATATTGAAAATCACATGTTCAAACAGTGTTAAATTTTTCTTGGCTGCTTGACCCGTGGATGATACACTGTAAGATAGTTCTGGAAATGTCCACATTTTGTAAGGAGGACTAATAAAAAATGAAAAGAAAAAAAACGATGATCCTCGCCGGGCTGGCTGCCGTGCTTGCCTCTTCCGCGCTCGCATTCGGGCCGGATCAAGCCGAGGCTAAAACATCGGCGGACTTCACCGATCTAAAGGATTTGGACGCGGCTACCAAAGCCAAGTTCGATGCCATGATCAGCGCTGGCATTTTCGAAGGCGTCGGCGATGGCACGTTCGGATTGAAGGATGAGATGAATCGCGCCCAGTTCGCGAAGGTGGCGGCGTTGATCTATGGACTTGATGTCAATAAGGATGCAAAAACTTCATCCTTCTCGGACGTCAAAGCCGACGACGCCGCTAACGGTTACGCTCTTCCGTATATCGAGGCTATCAAGAAAGCTGGCATTACGGATGGCATGGGCGATGGGAGGTTCAACCCTGCCGGCGACGTTACCAAGGAGCAATTGGCCACGTTCTTGGTTCGTGGACTAGGCAAGGATGATGAGGCCAAAAAAGAAGAAGGCGTCGACGACAGCACTGTATCAGATTGGGCCAAGGGTTATGTGGATTTAGCGTTGCAGCTAAAATTGCTTGCAAACGGCGCAGACGGTAAATTCGGCGGAACGTCCAGTGCCACAAGAGATTTGCTCGTGTTAGGCGCTTATGAGGCCAAGGAGCAGTTTGTTTCGTCTAGACCTTCGGCATCGCCTACACCGCCAGCGACACCTACGGCAACGCCAACGCCTACACCAACGGCGACGCCGTATTACCCGCCGGTGTCGACACAGACGCCTACGACTACACCAACGGTGACGCCAACTCCAACCGTACCCCCTATTGAGAACTATGTACTCAAAATGGGATCCGTGTCTAATTCCGTAGCTATCGTGGCTTCTTCTCAACCTAACAATAGTCTTTTAATCAAGCGAAGCAGCACGGCAATTAGCACGCCAATTGTAGGTTATAATGCCTTCGAAAACGAAGTCGGTTCCGACTATGAGTCCGGCGATGTCATCGAAGATGTACCTCTCCCTTATCACATTGGTCTCTATGAAGTGACTAGCTATGGCGTGGTCGTTAAGTTTAGCAATATTGCATTGACGGCACCTGAAGATCTTGATTTGTTACCAGACGCCATACAAGCAGGCGATACGGTGAATACAATCAAGCTGACACTCAACAGTATTCCCGCCGGTGCAACAAAGTGGCAATTCAAGATGAGCGATTCGATGATCGGGACACCTCCTGCCAAAGCAGTTTTCGGCGGCAATGATCTTGATCTTGATTCCGGCACACTCGACATCGAACGCGAGAGTGGCAAAAACTTTCTCGCTATCGCTGCCGTAGATGACGATGGAAAAGTCGTCTCTTACAAATGTGTAGATATTAATGAAGAGTTAGGGATCGACCAACCTAACCCTACCGCTCCTGTGGAGTCATATCCTCCTGTAAACCCGCCAGTGATTTCTTTGCCTCCAGTTTATATCCCTTGACACATATAAAATAGAAATAGGTTTATCTATACAGCATGCCCGGCTCGCCACAACGAGCCGGGCCTTTCTATTTCACCGCATCAAAAAATTTATTAAAATAATTGATATTACTAATATCTAATATAAGGAGTACTAATTTCATGATTAACCTTGAATGGTATCGCGTATTTTACTGGATTGCCAGAACCGGCAGCCTCACGAAAGCCGCCCTTCGGCTGCACATTACGCAGCCAGCGGTCAGCCAGACCATCAAGCAGCTCGAGAACGCGCTTGGCGGCCCGTTATTTTTCCGAACGTCCAGGGGAGTCACTTTAACGAACGAAGGGGCCATCCTTTACCGGCAGCTGGAGCAAGCCTTCGCGGCCATCGAGGTTGGCGAGAAGTCGATCGCGGATATGAATCGGTTGCATAGCGGCGAAATAACGATCGGAGCAAGCGACACGTTGTGCAAGCATTACCTGTTGCCCTACCTGGAGATGTTCCATGAGCGGTATCCCGGCGTCCGCATTGGCGTAACGAACCGAACGACCCCGGAGACGCTCGCACTGCTCAAGGAAGGCCGAATCGACTTCGGCATCGTCAGCTTGCCGGCATCCGACCCCGCCATCCATTTCAAGAGCAGCGTTCCGCTGCAAGACTGCCTGGTAGGAGGCAAAAAGTACGCGGAGCTCGCCGCCGGACCGCCTCTTTCGCTGGAGGCGCTTGGCGGGCATCCGCTGTTAATGCTGGAGGAAGGCTCCAGCACAAGACGTTTCCTTGACGCCTATGCATCCGGTCACGGCATTTCGCTTCAGCCGGAATTCGAGCTGGGAAGCGTGGATCTGCTCGTCCAATTCGCCCAGAGCGGCTTCGGCGTCTCCTTTGTCATTCGGGACTACGTAAAAAAGGAGCTGGAATCGGGCTCTCTCGTCGAGATCCCCCTCCAGCTCCCTCTGCCTACCCGTCATATCGGCATCGCTACTCTGCGAGGAGTCCCGTTATCCTCAGCGGGCAAAACGTTTCTGGATATGCTGCCCTGAGGCGAGCCCCTTCAATCCGAAGGGCCGCTCAGGAACCGTCGATACCGCTCTCCGTCATGTCCGACGACTTCGGCCAGCAGCGATTCCAGCCGTTTGCCGCCCTCTTGCAGCTGTTCCATATACACATCCGCCCGTATGGCGCCTTGATGGATAATAAGCGCCCTGTCTATGACATGCTCGATCTCGTCCACCAGATGGGTCGTGATCAAAAAGGTTTCGTCCTCCTGCAGACTGGTCACCATCAGCTTTAGGAAGTCGCGTCTTGCGAATACGTCCTTGCCGAGAAACGGCTCATCCATCAAAATGAGCTTGGCCCCCTTGGAGAAGCCGGCGCAAATCTCCATCCTTGCCCGCTGGCCTCTGGACATTTTCCCCATCCGGACGTATTCGTCCAGCTCGAAAAATTTCATCAGGCGCTCGTATCGTTCCCGGTTGAACTTTGGATAGAAGTCGGCAAGAAAGTCCGCATATTCGGAAGCGTTCATATGAGGCGGAAAGCTGCCTTCTTCCGTAATGTAGGCGACTTCGCCATACTGCTCTTGAACCGGCCGACCGCGCCACGACACCTCCCCCTCCTGCAATTCGCCCAGCCCCACAATGGCTTTTAACAGCGAGGTTTTGCCGGCGCCGTTAAGGCCAAGCACGCCCACGATTTCGCCCGTCGGGATCGTCAGGCTGCCAATGGACAGCGCCGCCGCGGCCCCTTTGCCGAACGGCTTATAGAGTTGCTTCAGCTCCAACATTCATGCTCCCCCTCTCTACTTTGCATTGCCGATCCGCAGGCCGCCGATCTCGCGATACTCGCTGCGTTCTTGCTGGAAGTGCGTCGAAGCCAAATATCGATCCTCGATGACATCGTCGTTTACATCGGTACGGAGCTCGCCGGCATACAATTTCTCGCCATTCTCATACACTTCGATCATGACCTGCTGGTCATACAAACTTTCGAATAAAGTATACATTTCCGGCTCTACGCTGGAGACCTTCATGACGTACAACCTTCCATTCCGGAAGCTGAACCAATTATTCGACGCTCCCGACGGGGAGCGGTCCCGTCCCTTGTAGCTTAACTCCTGCTTGTTGATGAGCTTTACTTCATCCTTCATGGAGATGCTTGCGACCATATGCCTCGTTTCATTCTCCGGCGACCCCGTATTATAAAACTTCAGATTCAACACGCCAAGATCCTCATCGACATATGCTTCATAATCCTCGTAATAATCGTCGGCCTTTGGCGGTTCCGTTCCCTGGCCCAGCATATACACATATTCGGCTAGCCGAACCCGACCTAGCGAATCTCCCGTCTCGCTGTCATACCCGCTTACCACGATCTCTCCATCCTCCAAGGCAATAAGCGCCAGCTTGTCTCCGACAGCCTCCAACCCCAGAATTTCGAGTCCCTGCCACGCTTCCTGCCGATTCCCTTCCATGTTCAGCTCGACCAATACGCGCGTCTCGTCTTCCTCGGGCTTCTGCATGCTGTTCCGATCCCCGAAGCGCAGCACCTCGTAAATGCCGCTCTTCCCCGTATAGTACCGGGTTGTAGGAGGAACGTAAAAGATACGTTCTCCTACGAAAGCCAGCCCCTTCTCCTGATGGTTGGAAAACGAATAGCCGTCAGCCGTCCCTTTGTACTGCAGAGCCGTTTCCACCAATGCCGTTCCTTCCACGTTCATTCTGTAGCCTTCTTGCATGCGCCAAGCTTGAATTTCAAACCCGATTCCGGCATAGAAACCAGGAAAAATTTGATAAGCCCTATCCCCGCTCGGCAACGGCATACCGGGAGAATAATTCGCGATCGGCTGGCTAGGCTTGCCAAACACGACTGTCTCTTTGTCTATTTTGTCCTCGGTAAGCTCGAAGCTCATCCTGTGATAACTATCCTGGACATAACCTGACAATACAACGTCCCGGAGCGCAGAGCGATCACCGTAAAGATCGACCAGCTCCAGCTTCCCGTTATTTCTGGCCCCCGAGATCTGAAAGTAGAGAATGATCAATATCGCCAGTCCTATCGCGAGCAGCGGCAGAGCGGCATGCCGTTTCAGCAGGCGCTTTACTCTTGCAACTCCATCCCTTCTCATACGATCGCCCCCCTTCTCATCAACCGAATGCTGTGCCCGGCGAACCACAGGACAAAGATCAGCAAGGCTACGCTGCTGGCGTTCAAGTTAAAAGCCGTCAAATACGGATGCGGCAAACCGATACGATAGATCAGCACTCTGATAACGAGAAACAGCGATCCGGCAACAAGGAAGAGCCCCCAATACCGCTTGCTGCGCTCGCACAAAACGCCATAATAGATGCCGGTCGTCATCGCCGTGCCTATGCTGATCGTGGACAGGAGCCCCTGCCAGCCATAAGGTATTATCAATCGCAAATAATCGGAGCGAATAACGGCCAGAAACATGCCATTAGCAGGAACGCCAATGCCATTGGTCGCATGCAGAACCCTGTCGTCCAGCAGCCCGAAGCCGAGCCAGATCCCCAGGACCGAAGCCGCCCAGAACACCAGCATGCTAACCGCGAAGGCCGCCAGCTTGCCCAAATACAAGCTTTCTCTGCGGACTGGCAACGTCAGCATTGCGTACATGCTTTTGCCGCCCCAATAGCCGGAATAAATGGACTTCAGAAAAAGAGCGAGCAAGGCAACAAAGTAGACAAGCAGGGACGCAAGCGCCCCCGATTCGGCGAAAAGATGCTCGTACCGCCGGATTTCCGCATAGTCCTTGCCCATCTCCGCATGCAGAAACAGCAGCGGCGTCACGACCGCTCCAATCGCGAGCAACAGCGTCCCGCGAAACAGCAGGCTGAATTCGTATTGCCATAACCGATACCATGATTTCAATGTTATCCCTCCATGTACTACTCGACTAATACATGATACTCAAAAAAATTGCTCATTCTACTTCCCAATGCTCGCTCACCAAGTCGATAATCTTCTTAAAAGACAGGTTCATCTCCTTGGCGGATGAGATAAATGACAGCACGAGCCCCTGGGTCAACTCCTCCTCCAGCCTGGCCAGCATAGACGCATCAGCGAAGATGACGCTTCCCTGATTGCCGCTCGTATGGACATAACCTTCGTCTTCCATCATCTTAAAGGCTTTTTGTACCGTATTGGGATTGATGTTCAGCTGCGCGGCGATTTCTCGTCTGGACGGCAGCCGCTCTCCGGAGGAGACGTTGCCGAGGACAATTTGACGCTTGATGTAGCCGGCAATCTGCATATAGACCGGCTCCTTGCCGTCCAGCGCCAATTCGTGGAATGAAAGCACGTTTCCGTCACCGATCCTTTCTATTTTTGTATTATATGCGTAATACACGAATGTTGTAAAGTCACTTTTCCCTATTAAGCGATACCTCAATATCACAAACAACCCACCCTGTCCAACGGACAGGGTGGGCTGTAGCGGCATTCCCTCTTATTCGCATATCTCTCTTAAGGCAAATAAGCGCCTTCCACTGCAACGACGAACCCGCCAGTTCCCATCTCGTATTTGACGCCAATCACTTGGCCTGGTTGAAAGGCAGGTATATGAACGGAGTGTATGGCGGTTCTGACGTCGGTCCGTCTGGTACTGCCGTCCGTCAAAAAGACGTCCAGTTCCAAGATCACGACGGGCTCGCCGCCAAGCCTCGCATTTGTAGGCTTTATGGAACGAATGACAGCTCTCGCCTCCGTTCCTTCCTCCAATACCTTTTTAGCCGTAACACGATCCTCCCGGCCGGAATTTTGAAGTCCCCGTCGCAGCAGAGGAATCGTTATAAACAGTAAAGTCAGCAGAGAAAAGGCAACGATCGCCATTCCGATCCAAGTCGCATTCATGCCAATCACCTCCCGGTTGTAAGGAATTCAACTCGTTCTTTTACCCGGATAATCTCTGTTTGAAGCAAAGACACCCCGCAAGCTGCACTTTTTAGAGTGTAGCTGCGGGGTGCTTTCATATGGTTGTAAAAGAATATAATAGCGTAGTCGTTTTAAACAACGCCCTGAGCGATCATAGCATCAGCCACGCGGACGAAACCAGCGATGTTGGCGCCAACGACAAGGTTGCCCGGATGGCCGTATTTGGCCGCTTCCGCTTCGGCATTGCGGTGGATGTTGCGCATGATGTCATGCAGCTTCGCGTCCACTTCTTCGAAGGACCACGACAGACGCATGCTGTTCTGAGCCATCTCCAGCGCCGATACGGCTACGCCGCCGGCATTGGCTGCTTTAGCAGGTCCAAATAGTACGCCTTCATTGATAAATACGTCGATCGCAGCCAGCGTAGAAGGCATGTTCGCTCCTTCGCCTACTGCGATAACACCGTTAGCGACAAGCAGCTTCGCCGCATCTTCGTCGATCTCGTTCTGAGTCGCACACGGAAGAGCGATCTCGCAAGGAATGGACCAGATGCCTTCGCAGCCCTCTGTATAAGTCGCGTTCGGACGGGACTGAACGTATTCGCTAATCCGCTTGCGTTCAACTTCCTTCAAGCGTTTCAGGAGGGACAGATCGATACCTTCCTCGTCGTGCACGTAACCGCCGGAATCGCTGCAGGCAACGACTTTGGCGCCCATTTGTTGAAGCTTCTCGATCGCGTAGATGGATACGTTGCCGGAGCCGGAGACAACTACCGTTTTCCCTTCCAGTTCCAAACCTTTTGCTTGCAGCATTTCGTTAACGAAGTACACGCAGCCGTAACCTGTCGCTTCCTTACGCGTCAGGCTTCCGCCGTATTGCAGGCCTTTGCCCGTCAGAACGCCGGCTTCGTTGCCGCTGCGAATCCGCTTGTATTGACCGAACATATAACCGATCTCGCGCGCGCCAACGCCGATGTCACCGGCTGGAACGTCGATGTCCGGCCCGATGTAACGATACAGCTCCGTCATAAAGCTTTGCGTGAAACGCATAACTTCTTGCTCGGACTTTCCTTTCGGATCGAAGTCAGAGCCGCCTTTTCCTCCGCCGATCGGTTGGCCGGTCAGCGCATTTTTGAAGATCTGCTCGAAGCCGAGGAACTTGATAATGCTTGTGTTTACGGAAGGATGGAAGCGAAGTCCGCCTTTGTACGGACCTAGCGCGCTGTTAAACTGTACGCGGAAACCGCGGTTCACTTGCACCTTGCCTTTGTCGTCCACCCATGGCACGCGGAAATAGACAACACGATCCGGCTCGGTAATCCGCTCCAGAATGTTTTGCTCGATGTAATGCGGGTTCGCTTCCAGAACCGGAACAAGCGAATCCAGAATTTCTTTTACCGCCTGAAAAAATTCCTTTTCGCCTTGATTGCGGTGGATAATCAACTCGTAGACGGATTGTACATAGTCTTTCGCCGACTGCTGCTTGGTCAATAACTCATTCACTTATGTGGTCGCTCCTTTGGCTCCAAACGTCGGACCTTAGTACAGGTAATCCGAAGTTTGCGCTATGAATAGGGTAAAGCATATATATTGCGACAATCGTGATTCATGCGGTATGCCTTACAGCAGCTCGCGGCGAAGCTCCTCGGCCGACTTCGGCGACAGATAGGACAATGGTACGTCGAATACTGTGCGCGCTCCCGTCTGGCCCTCCTTGCTCATCCGCTTAGCTGCTCTTGCATAGGCCACAAGCACGCTTGCTGTAAACTCGGGGTTGCTCTCCAGCTTTAGGCCGAAGTCGATAATTTGTTTCGTGCCCGATCCCGTTACGCCGCTTCGAATGACGAAGCCGCCATGCGGCATGCCGCTATGCTCGGACTTCAGCTCATCCTCAGTGATGAACGTGACAGTCGTATCGTAATCGGCGAAGTAGTTCGGCATGGATACGATCGTCTCTGCAATGGCATCGCGATCCGCGCCTTCTTCTGCAACAATGTAACATTGGCGAAGATGCTTCTCGCGCGTCTCCAATTCAGGCGTCTCGCCGTTGCGGATGCGCTCGATGACCGATTGCACGGGCACCGTGTACTGCACGCCTGCTTTTACGCCGGGAACGCGGCGAATCGCGTCGGAATGTCCTTGGCTGACGCCCTTGCCCCAGAACGTGAAGTCCTTGCCTTCCGGCAGGATGGCTTGCCCCAGCAGTCGATTAAGCGAGAACAGTCCAGGATCCCAGCCCGTTGAGATTACACTCAGTTTATCGCTTTGCTCTGCTAAAGCATTAACCTTATCATAAAATTCCGGTATTTTGGCGTGCGTGTCAAAGCTGTCTACCGTGTTGAACATGCTAGCCATAAATGGCGTTTGCTCCGGAAGATCCGTCGCAGAGCCGCCGCATAGAATCATGACGTCGATTTTGCCGATGTACTGCTCAGTCGCCGAAATATGCTCAAACTTGGCGTCACCCGAAGCCATCTGATCCGGCTGTCTGCGCGTAAAGATCGCAACAAGCTCCATATCCGGATTTTGTTTAATGGCCAGCTCGACTCCTTTGCCAAGGTTGCCGTATCCCACGATGCCTACTTTCACAGTTTCCATTTTGCTCCTCCTAAAATAAAGCACACACCCCTATAATCCCGTTTAGGAGTTTAGCCAAGATTTTGCCGCTCTTGCCGAAAATGAGTTCATTTACCTCATAATATCGTTTTATTTTAAATAATCTATCGCAATTATGCAAACAAATAATTAAATCATGCAAACGCAGGTAATCTAACATGAGTAAGCAATTCTAATCCGAAGCAAATGCCAGTGGAAAATCGATGCAATGCCGACGTGATGACCGTTTTTTCAATTGCCATTTTCGGATGCATAAAAACGCCTGAAAAATGTTGATTTTTCATCTGCATTTACTGAGTAGACGCACTGTTTCGCAATTTAAAAAGACGAATGAATCGGTGTAATCCATCCAGGTTTTCAACCGCATAACATCAGTTCCCGGCTTAAAGAAGCGCATACAAAATGGCATTAAAACGGCTAGCAAATGTACATATATTCCTCTTCCGCCTTAATTTTATCGACATTTTATTACCCGTAGAGTCATACAACATAACATATATCTACAATCATGTTCATATTCAACTTATATACACTTCATACAGTACGTTATCTAACGCCATTTGTTCGTTTCTGCAAAACAAATTTACTATTTTCTTCCCAAAAAAACAAAAAAAAACGTCCCTGGAAAGCTTCATTAGCCCGATTGGGCCTGCATCCTGCCTGTTTTGACGTCTGTTCTCGCACATTTTGTTCCGACAATTGCCACAATTGCGGCCGGCTTCGGTTGCCGTTTTAGAGGGTGATTTATATTGGAGCCATATGCGTTACTAACGCCTATGGCTGCTAATCAGTGTTACTTTCCGGTCCATCCGTTTTTAACGCCTACAGCTGCTCGTTCGCCTACTTTTCGGAGCCATAAGCGTTACTTACGCCTATGGACGCTAATCAAAGTTACTTCACGAACCATCGGCGTTTCAGTCTGGTATGTCGCATCATTTCCTCAGCATCGTAACCATCTCTGCTCGATTGATTCGATCGTTCGGACGAAGCGTGCCGTCTGCGTAGCCGGAGATAATACCTGTTTCCGAGGCAGCTCCAAGATTTTGCAAGCACAAGAAATGCCACAAAATTGATTATTGCTGCACAAAAAAAGCACACATACGCCGCACACCTTATAACAAAGTGTTGCATGCATGTGTACTTTCATTGGAAAACTACGTTAAGTTGTACCTGATAATACTGTTATCTCATGACAAACAGATAGAACAGAATAGCGATAACGAACCGGTAGATCGCGAACCACTCCAGACGGAGCTTCTTGATCAGGTTAAGGAAAGTCACGACGGCGACCATAGCGACTACGAATGCTGCAATAAAGCCGATAAGGAACAGCAGCAGATCATCCGAGGTCAGCATGTCGCGGCTGTCATACAGATCCAGTACCGTCGCTCCAAGCATGACGGGAACCGAGATCATAAACGTAAAGTCCGCGGCAGCCTTCTGGCTTGTCCCTAGCAGCAAGCCGCCAGAGATTGTAGAACCGGAGCGGGAAAAGCCGGGCCACAGCGCCAGACATTGGAAGAGGCCGATGCCAAGCGCCTGCTTGTACGTAATGTCGTCCGTCTCTTCGGCGGTGATCTTACGTTTTACCCGCGCCGCGATGATGAGCAGTATGCCGCCGGCAACGAGGCTGATGAGCACCGGACCGGATCCGAACAGCACGCTTTTGATAAAATCATTAAACAACAAGTACACAATCAGTGCCGGAATCATCGCCAAAATCATATGTATGACGTTCAGCTTCTTTTTCTTGAAGTCGAGCTTAACCATATCCTTAAGCATCGACATATACCGTTTCCAGTACAGCAGCAGAACCGCCATTACCGCGCCAAGCTGAATCACGATCATGAAAGTCTTCTTCGCTTCCCCGTCAAAGCCTAGCAGGTCGCCGGTCAAAATAAGATGGCCCGTGGACGAGACCGGCAGGAACTCCGTCAGTCCTTCTACAATACCCAATATAATCGCATTAATAAAATCCTGCATGCCATAACTCCGCCTTTCACTACAGTCTGCCTCTTGCCTGCCAAAATCCCAAACTCTATTTAGAGGTTGTTCAACACACGTATTATTAGTTTAGTTGAAGAACGGGTCAATAATCAATCGAAAATGAATGACAGAAAGCTTACAATATTGTAACCCGTTTAGTTTTTATCGGACTTAAAAGCGCCTTTAAGCAGCTCCGTCATGTCATCCGTCGGCAGCGGCCTGCTGTAATAATAGCCTTGTACGTTAAAGCAGCCCTGCAGCTTCAGCAGTTCTACTTGCTCTCCCGTCTCCGCTCCTTCGGCAATAACATCCATTCGGAGGATGCGCGCCAGCTCGATTATCGTTCGGACGATGGCCAAATTCTCCTCAGAGCTTGTTATGTCCTGGATAAAAGAGCGGTCAATCTTAAGTGTATGCAGCGGGAGGCGCTTTAAGTAGCTTAAGGACGAGTAGCCGGTGCCGAAGTCGTCCATCGCGATAGAAATGCCGCGCCGCTTAAGCTCGCCCAGCGTCGCCAGCGTATGCTTCTCATCCTGCATGGCTATACTCTCCGTCAACTCCAGCTCGACATATTGCGGATCAAGCCCCGTCTCGCGCAGCAATGCCGTGACGACCTCGATGAAGTCCTGCGCCTGGAATTGCAACGCGGAAATGTTAATCGCAATCTTGACGGGAGGCAGTCCTTCCTCATGCCACGCCTTGAGTTGCTGGAAGGCCGTTCTCATCACCCAATTTCCGATCGGCACGATCAAGCCCGTGGATTCTGCCACCGGGATAAATTCCGCTGGAGATACGAGCCCCACGCCTGCCCGATTCCATCGCACCAACGCCTCCAGCGTCGTAATCCGACCGGTTTGCGAGTGGTATTGCGGCTGATAATGGAGCAAAAACTCTCCTCCCGCCAGCGCCTCTCGCAGCCCCTTCTCCAGATCAATCGTCTGCTCGAAGTCCCTTCTCATCTCCCACGAGAACGTTCTGACCGGGTTCGAATTGTCCTGCTTCGCCTGAAGCATGGCTGCATCCGCATACTTCAGCAGCGATTCCGGATGCTCTCCGTCATTCGGGAAAGCGCTAATGCCGATGCTTGCCGTAATAGAAGCTTCATAGTGTTCCAATTGGTAGGGCTCGGACAGCCGGGATACAATCTTTTCCGCCATTTGATAGGCTTCTTCTACATAAGTATCCGGAAGCAAAATCATGAACTCGTCCCCGCCGAGCCTGGAGGCGATATCCTTCGGACGAATGCATGCCAACATCCGCTCCGCAGCCTGCTTGAGCAGCAAATCCCCGTACGAGTGGCCAAGCGAATCGTTTACGAACTTGAAGCGGTCCAGGTCGATACACAGAATCGAGACGCTGCGATTGTCCGGCTTAGCCCTCTCGATGGACTGCTTCAGACTTTGCTGGAGACTGTCCCGGTTAAACAGCCCTGTCAACGTGTCGTGATAAGCAATATGCCGGATCAGCTCCTGATCGCGTTTATGCTCCGTGATGTCCGTGCGGATCGAGACATATTGATAGGGCTTATTATTTCTCATAAACGGCACGATGAAAGTTTTTACCCAGTAGTGCGATCCATCCTTCGCCCGGTTCTTGACCTCGCCGGACCACACCTCGCCCGATGCGATCGTCGCCCACATTTCCCGAAAGAACTGCTTGCTGTGATAACCCGAATTGAGAATGCGGTGCGTGTTGCCGATCAACTCGTCATGGCTGTACTTCGACAGCTCGCAAAATTTATCGTTGGCATATGTAATAACGCCGCTAGCATCCGTCATGGCTACAATTGAGGATACGTCAAGCGCGTATTTGATCGCGGCGAGTTCTTTGATGCTGCTGGATATCCCGCTGTTGCCGTCGTCCAGGGAGTATGTGCTATTCAATTCGGTTTCGCCTCTATCCTCTGTCTTTTTTCGTTTCTATGTTGTGTTCTATATATTTTCCCACTAGACTGCCGTTATTTCAATCTCTTTCACACAACCCTGCTCGCAAAGTATTGCCTAGTGCCAAAGGACCAGGATTATGCTACTATATAATTGTCTAATCTAGCACGGAATGGTAAAAAACGAAGATAGATTCCCACTTAGCAGAGGGTGTTTGCAATGGCCGAAACCGCCGATCACGTGCATCAATCCAAATCCACCGCATCTCCTGCCCCCGCGGGGCGCAGCGCAAGTACGCCTCAAGCAGCTCCTGGACAAGCCTTGTCGAACTTCAGGCAAGGCAGCATGTCGCCTGCCGACGTCATGCAGTTGCAGCGTTCCTCCGGCAATCAGGCAGTTCTGCAGCTGTTCCGGGATCGCAGCGCGGCGGCCCCGGGCACGCAGGCTCCGATTCAACGGCAGATCACGCGTCCCGGCAATATGTTTCAATCCACACGAACTCCGGCGGCTGCATCGACCGCAGCAACGCCTGCCGCTTCGATAGCCGCCCCCTCGACTGCCGCTTCGGCAACGCCGGTCGTCGAGACGCCCGCTCGGGCAGAGTCATCGGCGTCTTCCCCGGCCGCCGACGTCCCGGCAGTCCGGACACCGCCGAATCTGCAAGGCCGAGGCGGCTATGGCGAGGTCTACGGCTGGCTGAAGGCGCAGGCCTCTTCCTCCAAGAAGACGGATCTGTTCGGCTTCTTTGATACTTTAAGTCCGGAACAGAAGATGAGCGCCATCCGCGCGATGGCGGGCAGCGCGAGAGCGATCTCCGTCGACGCCGTCAAGAAAACCATGATGTCCGGCTTCATCAGCAAGTCCGTCGAATGGGACAAGTTCTCCGTTATTGTTAGGGAAGCGAAAAAGATCGACACCACCAACTACAATGCCGATCAGGATCGCGACTACGCCAGCTACGCGGCGATCGGTACATCCAGCGCGGCAGGCGGCGTATCCGGCTCCTCCACGATCAGCCAGACGCTTGGCGCGGCCGGCGCCAAGGGCACGGCTCTCGTCTCCGCTCCGATAGCGGGAGGGCTGGGCGGCGTTGCCGCGGTGTCGCAAATCTATAATGCGAGCCAAAATTATGACGGCGCGCTCAGCGCAGCCGGCAAGGCGCAGGTCGTCGCGGGCGAAGGCGCCGGAGGAGCGGCTGACCTGGCGAGAGTTACAGCGGGCACGGTCAACAGCGTTAGACAGGTATCCGGCATGGCGCTCAATGGCGCGGCTACCGCGGCTGCCGGCGCCGGCGCAATTATTGGAGGCGCGGCTTACATGGCGGGAGGCGCGGCCGGCTATATCGAAGGCCGACGCAATGTCAAGCGCATGGGCGAAGTCGAAGAGCGGCTGGCCGGGCAGAGCGGAGAGCTTGCCGAGCAGCAGCGGCTCGCGGCCGGACTCGGCAAGTCCACGCAAGAGATGAACAAATCCAAAAGCGGCATGACCGCTGTCAAGGGCGCATTGATGGTCGCGGGCGGAGTAGCATTGATCGCAGCAGCGGCATCTCCTGCCGGACCAATCCTGATCGCGCTTGGCGCGATTTTGGGCGGAGTCGCGGCAATCGTGAAGTTTTACAAGAAACACAAAAGGAAAGAAGCGTTTGTGGACAAGGCGCTTAAAGTCGATGAAGCCATGGCCTCGGAGACATACAAGGGGCTTGCCAGAGACAAGGTTCGGCAGTCGTTGCTTGAGAAGCACGGCTTCAACAGCTTGGGGCAATGCTACAATCAGCTCGTTACCGACCTGGCCGGCATGCTGTATGAGAGCGGGGTCGTGGGAGACGATCAGGAGAGCCGGGCGATTATCGAAAACATCGGCCTCAAGATCGACAAGGCGAAAAAGAAACCGGGCAAAGATCTGATCGCCAAGAAATTGCATACGTAGAGGAGAATCGCCATGACCGAGTCATTATCGTTCGCCCGCTCCGTGCTGGGCGGCCTGCACGACTATTACGGCAGACACGGCATCGCCGCCAAGCTGGCCGAGCCGGACGACGAGGCTCCCTATGCCTCGCTACTGATCCGATTCGACGAGATCGGCTCCGGCAATGAATCGGTGCTGCTGGAGATGAGCTTCCTTCCAGGATTAGAAGAAGCAGAGCAGGCCGGCGTCTATCTGCTCCAGACGTTCGCCGTACTCCGGGACCGGACGGTCCAGGATCGCTATACATCCTTGGTACAAATATGCGCGAGCCTCAATCTTACGCTCCCGATCGGCGCTTTCGGCGTTTCGGAGCCTGGAGGAGCCTTATACTTCAAGCATAACTCCATGCTGCGGGCAGAATGGTTGGAAGGAGAGTCGGGCGTTCAGCATCTTGATCGGGTCAATGGCCTGGCGCTTCACCAGCTTCACCTATACTCGGATACGCTTATAGCCGAAGTCTGACATAATAACGGGGGTGTCCGAGGGTCGATAAGACTCTGCGGACACCCCTATTTTTTAGGTATCGGCTTTCCTACACCCACGCCTCGTTCGCATAACCGCGCTGCTCCCAATACCCGATATGTTCCCCTTCGATGAGCTCGATCCGGTTAAGCCACTTGACCGATTTATAGGCATACATACCCGGCATGATAAGCCGTACGGGTCCGCCTAGATCGCTCGGAATCGGCTTTCCATCGTGCATGACGGCAATCATCGCATCGTCCTGGGCCAGCTGCTCCAGCGTAATGCCGCTAGTATAGACACCGTCGCCCGAGTAGAAGATCGCGGACTTTGCCTTCCCCTTTACGCCAGCCAGCGCCAATATCTCCTTGACCGGGATACCCTCCCATGTGTTGTTATAGACCGACCACCCCGTCACGCAGTGGAAATCGCTAACCTGCACCGTTCGCTTAAGCTTAACGAACGTATCCCAGTCCCATTCCAGCGGCTTGTCTACGAGTCCATCGATGCGCAATGACCAGTTCTCATTATTGAACGAAGGGATGGGCGTCACCGTGTACACGCGGAAGCTGCCCTGCGCTCCTCCGCCAATGGGAGGCGCCGAGTCTGGAAGAGGCTCCGGCGCAGGCAGCATTACGTTCGAATCGTTTTGGATCAATTGCTCCATGTTTCTGCCATTACCCGCGCTGCCGAGCTGATCGCCGAACCACTTCAGGAAGGACGGACCGACAGTCACCGCAAGACCGGCGCCTATTGCGCCGCGAATGAACGCGCGGCGCGTATATAACGGCTGCGGGGCCGCCGGATGGTAGACGTCCCTCTCTGTCGGCGGCGGCCCAATGGTGCGTCGATTGGAGTCTTTGAGCCAACGAGCTCTCGACAAGGAATGATAGATGATATAAGGCAAGCCGATCCACGTCAGGAGATCGTGAGTTACGAGCGAAGCGTTCGACAAGCGAGGTCCTGCCAGCTTGAACTGCCAGAGGATAACGCCTGACAGCAGCCATCCGAATAGAAAGGTTAGCACGATATAGACGTTAAGCTTCTGAATGGGCTTGCCCTTCAGCCTCCTCCAATGCTTGCCCGCAAGCACGAGATAATAGGCAATAGGCAGCACGGAGGCGATTCCGACGGCGATATGAAACCACTTGAGCCAGACGCGCCCTTCGCCAAGGACGCCTCGCCAGAAGCCTCCCAACAGAACAAGGCCGGACAAGGCCAGCAACAGGACGATCCACCCATTCCAGGCATGGATGGAGACAAGCTTCTTGCCATACCCTTGACGCAGCTTTTTCAACAGTCCACTCATACTGGCATCTCCGCCCCCCGAAGGTTCATCTTCTGCTTTCATTGTACCGTAATGCTCCCACAACGCGAAAGACCAGCTTCGCGAGAGCGCTCACTCCCCTGGCTGGTCCTTCTTCTGCTGTTCCATCGGGATTGCGAAGGACACCGTCGTGCCAGTCCCCGGCACGCTGACGATAGTCAGGCCTTGCCGGTAACGCTGAGCAAGCCGCCGGTTCGTATTGGCGATGCCAATGCCGCCCGTGCCGCCGAAAACATGCTGAAGCAGATTGTCCGCATCTTGCTGCGTCATCCCCTTGCCGTTGTCCTTCACCTCGAACAACGTATCCTGCCCCCGCCGGATGATCCGGATGACAACCGTGCCTCCTTCCGCGCGACTCAGCGCCCCGTGCTTGACGGCGTTTTCTACGATAGGCTGCAGGCTAAGCGGCGGCAGCATGAGATCGATGTTCGCGTCGATCTCCCACTCGACGGACAACAACGACCCAAATCGTTCTTGTTCGATGTATAGATAGGAGCGAACAAGCTTCAACTCATGAGCGAACGGCACCATTTCCCCCGCGTTCAGGAAGTTAAAGCTAATCCGCAGATAGGATGTAAAAGCTTCTGCGAGCTTCCTCATCTTGTCCGGGTCGATATCGCTTAAGGCCAGAATGGAATTTAAGGTGTTGAACAAAAAATGCGGATGAATCTGCGCCTGCAAATAAGCGGCCTCCAGTCGCAGTCTCTCCGTTACGGAACGCTTAAGCGTCATTAGCGACCAGACGCGGTATTTCAATTCCAGCGCGTCTACAGGCTTGGTCAGATAGTCGTTCGCTCCAGCGGAAAAACCCGCATAGATATCCGCCTGTTGGCTTCTCGCCGTCAGGAGCAGTACAGGCAGCTCGGAGATGGAATACCGCTCCCTGATCGCTTTGGTCAATTCATAGCCGGACATGCCCGGCATCATGACGTCGGAGATGACGAGATCCCACTGGCCGTTCTCCAGCAGCTCCAGCGCTTCAGAAGCGTTTGCCGCTGTTGTGATGGTATAAGAATCATTGCCCAAAATGCCAGCCAACACTTGAAGATTGACCGGATCATCGTCGATAGCGAGAATGTTCTGCTTCACGCCATGCGTTCCCATTTCAGGCGGAGCCAGCTCTATCCAGCTGCCGTTCTCCTCAGGTGCCAGGAGCGTACTCTCTCCCGCCCCCAATACATGATTCCATGGCTGCGCCGCCGCATTGGGATCTCCTGTGCCATCCGGCGACTGACTATCTGCGAGAGGCAGCGAGAATTGGAATTCCGTCCCTTTCCCGGGCCGCGAACGAGCGGTAAGCGTTCCTCCATGAAGCTCCACAAGCTGCTTGCAGATGCCGAGACCAAGCCCGATGCCTCCGTTGTCCGAATGCCCTTGCTCATACGGGAGGAAGACGCGGGCAAGCGTCGCTTCGTCCATGCCGGCCCCGGTATCCGTTACGCTAACGACGGCTCGTCCCTGAACGATCGCCGCTTCGACGAAGACCTCGCCTTTTTCCGTATATTTAATGCCATTATGAATAAGATTGAACAGAATCTGGGCAAGCCGCTTTTCGTCCGCCATGACGACCGGGAAGGAGTCCGGTATTCGCGAAGCCAGCTTGACGGGCTTCTGCTCGACAAGATAGCCCAACATGCCGATAACGCCTTCCGCGATGGATTGCAACGGGATCGGCCGCATCTGGAGAACGACATGTTTGTCCTTTAAACGCACGAGATCCAGCAAATCCTCTATCAAATGCGACATACGCCTGCCGATCGTAATGAGCAGCTCCATATCCTTGTAGCTTCTGTCCTCGATCGACTGGCGTTCCCTTAGAGCAACCGTCTGGGCGATATTAATAATGCCGTGGATCGGCGTCCGAAGCTCATGCGACGTGTGCGCAAGAAATTGGTCTTTCAGCTTGTCCGACTGCCTGAGCTGTTCATTAAGCTTCGCGTTCTCGGCCGCATTGCGGAAGTACAGCTTGAACCAGTAAGAAGAGAAGCCGATGATGGCCGCAATAACATCGAACGGATAATATTCCGTGTAATTCATGCCATACGTATTAAGAAGCCCCCACACGATGCTGGATATGACGCCGATCGCAGACAGCAGCAAAAAGATAGCGCCGCTGTGGTTATTTACCACCATTTTGCCTATGAGGTATAGGAACCAGACGACAGGCACGACGTAGAAGAACAAGCCTACGCGGAGGCTCGACAAATAATGAACCGTGTCGATTGGCAGCACCATAATCGTAATAACGTATGCCGCGAACAGCCACGAGAATAAACGAAACAATCGTCCGTCCGACACGCTCCCCGAGAAGATTCGCGTCAGCATCAACATGAAATACGTCAGCATGACATAAGAAATGCTTCCAAGCTTCACCACCCAGGTGTAGTTGACGGGCAGCCAGTGCAAAATAAGCTTGTCATGGATTGTAATGATAGATAGCGCAGATGAAAGCATCATCATGAAAAAGACCAGAAACGCGTATTGCTTGCGATTGAAGATATATAAAATGATGGCGTAAATGCCATGCAGCATCAAAATAACGAATGTCATCAGTTGAAAGCCGATGGAATACCAGCGTTCTCCGTCGATCGCCGCTTGAGAGCCGAAGCGGATCGGAACTACGATTCCGCCGCGAACCGGGTTGTCGTAATTGGAGACGCGGATCAGCAGCTCGATGGAGTCCTTTCCATCGTCGTTGGAGTAGGTTGCGGTATAAGACCAGCGACTGGGCTTGTATTGATCCTTGCTTAAGCCGAGTTGTCCGAATGCCGACTGGGTCTCTCCATTTACGACAACCTGCGAGGCGGCCTCGATTCGTTTGATCCAGAAACCATACGTCTGCTCGGGCTGCTCTTTAAGCAGAATGGTCAGCTTATACGTGCCGGAGCCGTATGCCTCTCCGTCAGGCATGGCCTCTCCCCAGCTTCCAGGCACTGGCACATACCGGGGTTCGCCGACAGGCGTTCCTTCCAGCTGGCCAGGGTAGAATGCCCATTCGCCGTCAAGCAGCATGGAGGGGGATTGTTCGAAGTCCCACTGTCCAAGATCGATGACACCTTGTTGAATCGGAGGATGCTCCGGAATAGGATTCCATTCTTGCCATAACCATCGAAAGCCCAGCAGAAGTCCGAGGAAAAGTATCGTCAGCATAGCGGATTTTATTAGCGGGTAGTCTCGTAAAGTTTTCATACAGCTAAGATTCGACATCAGGAGCGTTACTCCTTTATACGATTACGGTAACGGGCCCTCGTAACCCCATACCGCCTCAAACCAGCAATATTCTGCTACTTCGCAGGTGCGATCTCGGGCTGACCGCAGCCGCAGACCGTATGCTGAATGTCCGGGATGCGAACAACCGAGTCACCGGCTCAGGCATGCAAATGTGCAGAATTTCACGCGCAGCTTCAAGCAAGTTGGCGTAACGCCTGGTGAGTATAGCAAAAAACAAGGGGGCTGTCATTTTGGGACAGCCCCCTGTTCTATGCTCCGTTCCGATGAGGAGGCATGCCTTGCGGCATCCGATAACTCCCCTCCCCCGGCTTTCGTCCTGCGCCAGCAGTACGCGCTAACCGGATGGGACGACGTTTTATGGCCATTCCACGTTCTGGAACGTATTCGTCTCGGCGGACTCGTTTGCCTTCAAGCAGAGCAGCGCGCTCAGCAAGCCGTCGCCCAGCGTCGTCTGCGAGCGCTCCTTGCCCCGGACGGTCTGCAGGAAATTGTTCACGAGTATCCCGTCTCCGCCGCCGTGTCCATCCATCGCATTGACATCGATGGCATGCGTCTCCACCCGCGCCTCATGATGCATATAGACCTTAAGCTCATTCGTATACCAGTCGAACTCCAACGTTCCCTTGTAGCCGAGCAAACGGGCGCCGCGCCTTGCCGCTCCCCTGCGCGCAAAAAAATTCTGAGAATAGTTGACATGCATGCCCGTCTCGTAACGCAGCAACGCCCCGCCAGAATCTTCGTTGCCTGTATCTTCCGCAAAACTGCAGTAGTCATCCCCATGACGATTATGCGGCTTCAGTGCGCTTTCCTCGCAGGTTCTATTTTCCTCGCAATTTGAGCATTTCAATCCTGCCGGCTTCGTTCCCGTAAAGACCCGCTTCGACTTCATCGCGCATACGGCAATCGGCTTAAGTCCGATGAGATAGTTGATATAGTCGAAGTCATGCGTCGCCTTTTGCAGAAACAGTCCGCCCGTAATGCGCTCGTCTCTGTACCAAGAATGATAATACACGCCTCCGTACGGGACGTTGTTAACCGCTTGTACATGCTCCACCGTACCGATCTTCCCGGAATCGATAATTTCCTTGGCCAGCCTGACGAGCGGCGTATTGCGGAGCGGGAACGAGACGACTACCTCCGACCGGGAAGCCTCGTATCCTGCTTTGAGCCGCGACAAATCCTCGTAAGTGGTTGCGACCGGCTTCTCCAGATACAGCGGCAAATGCCGGCGAAGCACTTTAAGCGCCATATCCGTATGAAGGTCGCAGCGCGTTCCGATAATAATGCCGTCTAGCTCGCAAGAATCCAGCATTTCGTCCGCATTGTCAAAAAATTGCGTATGGCGAGCTTCCTCTCCAAGCCTGGTCTTTAGTTCATCGCGCTTCGGATCCGCTATCGCAGCGATGCTGTAACCTAACTCCTCCGATTGAAGGGCGGGAAAAATACTGCTAACCCGTAGTCCGTAACCGATTACTCCCAATCTCATGTTCCGCACCTGGCTTTCCGTAGTTTGAATCGAAAAACTTATTGATTATCGATTAATTACCGAAATAATAACATGGATGATAACGGAAGTATTTGCTTGAATCAGTTCATTAGTTGTATATTATCGATATAAATTTGCGAGGAGGATTGCCTCATGGACCTGTACTTGCAAAAGAATCGCTCTTCCGACATGCAGGATATGAATCCCAGCGTCCACTGGGCACAGCATCAATGGGTGCCTCCCGTTCTGCTGCCGGCAAGAAGAATTTACGATTTCGAGATCATGTATGTTTATTCGGGAGAAATGCGCGTCCATTTCCCTCTGTCTAACGACACAGATACTTATCTGCCTGGCGACCTGTTGTTCCTCCATGCCGCCATGCCTCACCGCATCGAAACTCGGGCTGCCGATAGAACGCATCTGCTCGGCATCCATTTTGATTTCTTCGATGATTTCGAGATCTCTCCCGAACTGTTTGTCGATGTCGATGAAAGGAATGTGCGCAACGACCGATTTTGCCGGCCGCCGCTTGACAGCGAAGGGAACAACCTCTTTGCCCGTCGCTATGCTTCCGTGCCCGAGGACATTGTCCGCTTGATGGAGAAGGTTTGCGAGGAGTTTACACAGGAGAAGCCGGGCTTCGGCGCGGCTTGCAAGGGAGGCATGCTGCTGATTGCGACCGCTCTGTCCAGATTGCTGCCGATCCCGGCGCGGACTGTTCCCCAGGCCTATCAAGACGCGTTCAAGGAGCTGACGGAGGAGATTGCCCGCGCTCTACACTTTCCTTGGACTAGCGACATCATGGCTAATCGCCTGAACGTAAGCCCGGATTATTTCATCCGACTGTTCAAGAAGCATTACGGGACGACCCCGGGGCAATATGTCAGCAGGCTTCGCCACCAGGAGGCCAAGCGCTGTCTGAGGGAAAGCGATCTGAAAATCGAGCAGATCGGCCTGCTTATCGGATACGAGGATTTGCATCACTTCAGTCATGCGTTCAAGCGATGGCAGGGCGTCTCCCCTCGCGAATATCGCAAAATGTCCTCCCTCTTGTAGCGCCAACAACAAATTCGTCCCGACGGGTGCTAGGGAACAACCTCACCCTGATGGATGATTCGATCGCTCCGTTGTGCGAGGGTGTCCTTCTAACGGACAGGAGCGTCGCTATTCTTCGATTAGCTGATGTTTCTAAAATCTAACAGACACACGGAGGCTGTCTATTCATTGTGAAAAACTGAA
>NZ_MXQD01000063.1:0-53547 GCF_002165585.1 Paenibacillus sp. MY03
TTCACCTGTCTACCTAAAGGGGAGCATATCAATATCTGGCTGACCTAATAATACGAAGGGGCTGTCCCAAAAGATATAAAAACAATAGTGAGCCAGTAATATACACAGTTAGACACGGAAATGGTCGGTCAGGATACCAATCCTTGACCAACCACTGTAACAAATACATCCCATTGGCGTTATTAACGACTATGGAGCTCGTAACAGCAACAAATACATCCCATAGGCGTTATTAACGACTATGGAGCTCATAGCAGCAACTATAACGACGTTTCGGCTGCCAAAGGTAAGACTTGAAGTCGGGAGGCTTTCGCTCGCTCACAATTTCTCAAGAAGGCGGCAATAGACCAAAAGCCAGAAATGGCGGTGAAGGGATAACGCCCTAGCACCGCCATTTCTTCATTTTTGACGTTTCATTCATCAAGTGAGCTATTTCATCAAACGAACTATCATGCTTTCGAGAATTGTTGGACGGATCTCCGTCGGCGTCGCCTTTATTCCCTCATCTTCCTTTGCCAGACATATGGCTCGTCATACGACCATGAATCCCGATTTATAAATGCCGCCACCAGTGCGATTAACGTCCCGGTGATGCTAAACAAACCGATCAGCCAAATGGATAATATCGCGTAACCCGATGCCATCCTATTTCCTCCTCGCGCCTTTTTATTACCATATGCGCTGCAGAGAAGGAATAGTAGAAGCACTTCCGCCCATCACAAAGGTATATTAACAATCTATTCAGATAGGCCAATATGGTATCGGCGAAGCGTCTTCCCATCTGCCTATCCTTGACTCCCATCGTCGCCCCCACGAAGACAACCAGACGGGTGGACATCACCATGATCATGGTGGAGGACATGGAAACGGAGATAGCGGAAGCAGCGACGGCGGAAGTGGTAGTGGAGGCGACGGCGGCGGAAGCGGCGGCGACTAAAGGACGCCTCCCTCCCACGCTTTTGCTTCAACCTTTCCCGCGAACGACTTTATTCCCCGCTATGAGGTCATGAATGCGGCGTTTGTCCTCGCGCAGCCCAACCATAAACAAGTAGAAAGCGATGAAAATGCCTGCAATCGGTTTGACGTGAAAAGCACGGTTCATTCGTCGTCGCCTAAATGGCATATACCGGGGACCGGACGGCGCCGAATTGCTCGGGTCCATCTGGAAGGCCCGTTCCTTCATCCGGGTCGCGGCGGAGCCCAGGACAAACGGCATCTCCGTTCCGCGACCAAGGATGCACCGAAGCGCCATATCGAAGCGTCACACCCCCATTATTTGTATTGTAAAGAGCCGGCCCCGATTCCGCACAACGGCTGTCTTTTCTTTTATAGATCGAAACGATACAATACTTGCATTTATTGAATAAGCTTGAAGCGTTAAGGGAAAATAAGGAGGTCTTGCCCATTAAACCAGAGGAGTGTTGGATATGCGAGAAGGAATGATTCCGGCCCTGCTAGGAACTGTCGTAACGGCTTCCGGAGCCGCTCTAGTGAAGAGGAACCATAAGCTGATCGGAACCGGCATTCTGGGATTTGGACTTGCTCATATCGTGCTCGGAGCCATCGATTTGGTCGAACACCGATAGGTGCGGCAAGACGACGGAGGATGCGTATGATCGCATCCTCCGTTTTTCCAGATCTTTGTTTTTGTTGTTTTTTGAATACCGGTCCGCGTAGTAGCCGCTTAAAATAACCTGTCCTCTCTTTCCCGTTCAGCCGAACATTAGTCCGGCCACCTGACCTGGCAGAAAGTGCCAGTCTCGGCGGACTCCTTAGCCTTCAGACACAATAAGGTGCTGTTCAAGCCATCCTCCAGCGTGGACAAGGACGTTTGAGTCTTCCCCTGCATGATCGTGATGAAATTTTCAAGCAACGTAGCGTCTCCCCCTCCATGGCCGACTGCTGTTGCCGCGTGATCGATCTCGTACGATTCGACTCTAGGCGTATGATGCATATACACCTGAATTCGATTCGTGGCCCAATCGAATTCGACCGTCCCTTTGTAACCGAGAAAACGTGCGCCTCTTGCGGCCGCTTTTTTTCTGACGAAAAAATTTTGCGAATAGGATACGTGCATGCCGGATTCATAAGCGATTAATGCACTGCCCGAATCCTCGTTGCCGGTATCCTCAGCGAAGCAACAGTAAGGTCCAAGCGTTTCCTCGAAAGCAAGTCTCCGAAGATTGTCCGGACTTTCCGGACATGTGCTCGTCTCTTCGCAGTCCTAAGCATTGCATCCCCGCTCGCTTGTTCCCCTTGAAAATTTGCTTCGACGTCATCGCGCATACGGTTATGTGCTTCAACCCCAGAATATGATTGATATAATCGAAATCGTGCGTCGCTTTCTGTACGAATAATCCTCGCGTTCCGACGAAAATGCCATCGAATTCCCCTCCGTTCAGCATGTCATCTGCATTCTCGAAAAATGAAATCCCTGACATGTCGACCCCGTCGGCTTTCATTCGCTCGCGTATTTCTTGATGGCGAACGTCCGCTATCGCTGAAATTCCGCAATCGCTGTCCATCTCCTGCATCATACCCAGTAGTCTTTTGACTTGTTGACCGTACCCGACTACCCCTACTTTACTCATATTTTTTTCTCCTGATCCATTTAGCCCTTGACTCCGCCCATTGTTGCGCCTTCAATAATTCTTCTCTGAAATAACACGTATACGATAACGGTAGGTATGATCGTGATGACAAGACCCGCGAGCAGCGTTACCCAATCCGCCTTGAATTCCATCATAGCGTTGGCATTATACATGTTCACGCTGATCGGATACTTGTCTGGATCGCTGATGAGAATAAAGGGACCCAGGAAATCATTATATAAGCCCACAAACTTGAAAATGCCGATCGTGACGATGCCTGGCATCGACAGTGGCAAGATGATTTTGCAGAAAACCTGAAATAACGTGGCCCCGTCGATAAACGCGCTTTCATCCAGTTCCTTAGGCAAAGAGCGCATGAAGCTGCCGAGCAAGAGCAGTTCGAAGGCCCCGACAGGCAGACCGGCTAGGAGCACCAATCCGTTCAGACTGTTGGTCAGATCCAAGGCGCGCATCAACGTATACTGGGATACGAGAATGTTGATGCCCGGCAAGAACAATGAAATCATGATAACGCTCCACAACAAGGATCTCAACTTCCATTGGATTCGCGTGAAGGCGTAAGCGTTCACCGTGGAGACAAACAGACTGATAAGCAGACTCAGCCCTACATAATAAAGAGTGTTAATCACCGATTTGCCGATGCCGAGCTGCGTCCAAGCCTTCTCGTAATTGCCCCATTTCAGGTGCGATGGGAAGGCCCATATATCGGCAAAAAACTCTTGATTCGTTTTAAGAGATTGATACAAAATCCAGAATAAAGGAAGCAGGACGGTAAGCGCCCAAACGAACAACACCATTCGCCATAGCCATGAAGTGACCCTGATTCTCATAGAACCCCTCCTTTCAGTACTCGACGCTGTCTTTGGCGAAAAATTTGTCCACGACCAGCTTCAGACCGACGAGCAGGACGAAAATCATCATGCCGATCGTGGAAGCGTATCCGTAAAAATGCTGACCGAGGTTTAAGCCGCCGAAAGCAAGATTGAACATATATAGGGAGATGACTTCCGTCGAACCGCCGGGACCACCCTTGGTCATGATGAGCATATATTCGAAGCCTTTGATCACGGACAGAATCAGGAAGATCGTCCCGACCCGAATGACACCGGACAACAAAGGAAGCGTAATCTTCGTAAACCGTTGCATATGCGTGATCCCGTCCAGAGTGGCGGACTCGTACAGGGATTTAGGAATACCTTGCATGGCATTCATGAATATAACGACGTAAAACCCGACGTAACACCATACGTATAACGGAATCATGGAGAGCAGCGCCGTACTTTTACTGCCTAGCCAGTTATGTTCTCCGCCTAGGCCGAACACCTGAAGCAATCCGTTCAACAAACCGAAAGTACCGTCGTAGATGAACGACCAAATGAGCGCGATGACGACTAGAGACAGCACGTTCGGGAAAAAATAGAGGACTTTATAAAACGAATTTTCCCCGAAGGTACGGTTGACGAGAAGATCGGCTAGTACCAACGAAATCGCAAGAGTAATGGGAATGACCGTAACGAGCAAAATCAGATTGTGCTGCAAAGCCCGCGAGATGAACGGGTCCTGGAACAGCCGGATATAATTGTCCCATCCAATAAATGTTTTGACGCCTATGCCGTCCCAATCCAAGAAAGAATAGAAGATGGAGAGGGCATTCGGATAGAGTGTGAATAACACATAGGCTGCAAACGCCGGGGCCACGACAATGAAAAGAAATATCGCTTTTTGAAAACGTGCGCTTTTCAAGAAATGCATAGTGGTCTTCTCTCCTCGCATATCACGGTCGAAAGGCAGTTCGGAAGACTTCCTTTCGACCGCTTATTAATCCACCTACTCTTTGTTTTGGGCTTCCTTGTCGTTCGTAATGGCGTTCTGCAGCAGCTTCTCCGCGTCTTGTAAGAACGGCTCGGGTTGTTCCTGCCCCGTCAACACAAGAGCCATATTGTCTACGATAACCTTTAGCGATGCCGCATAATCGGGATGCGTGAGCTCGATCTTGCGATTTTTCAGTTCGAGCACGACCTGATTCTCCTTCATATACGTGGCGATCGATTTCTGCAGCGGCTTCATATTGTCCGCCCGCGTCGGAACGTCTAAGTAATCCTTGCGCAGCGGAAGCGCGCCACCCTTCTCGACCAGCTCTTGCTGGACTTCGTTCGACATGAGCGAGAGAAGGAACTGCTTCGCCCATTTTTTGTTCAATTCCGGCTTGGCCGCCCAAATTTCGAAAGAGTAACTCAATCCGTTATTCATATAAATCGGCCCGTCCGGATTATTCGTGAACGGTACCGCCATGTATCCCCATTGGAAGTCGTCCGGAGCGGATTCCTTCATCTCATTCTCGATCCAATCGCCCGAAGGTACCATGGCCGCTTTATGTTGAAGAACGAGCATTTGCGACTGCGTGTGATTCATGCCCACGCTTTTTTTGCTGATATACCCCTTCTTGCCCATGTCGTAGAGTCGTTTGTACACTTCGATATTTTCCGGAGAAGTATTCTGCGGACCATTGAAATACTCAAAATCATTGCGGAATTGATTGTTTTCGTTTTCTTCCGCAATTTCGAATATTTTTGTATCGAAAGCAAACTGCGCGTAATTGTACAAGCCGGCATACACGATCGGATCAATGCCTTTGCTCTTGATCGCTTCGCAAAGTTGGATAAACTCGTCATACGTCTTAGGACTCTTGTTCCAGCCATTCTCATCGAACAGCTTCTGGTCGAAGAACATGCCGCCAATGTAGTTCGCAATCGGGAATACCCAGGCATTATCTTTATAATATTTCTCCGGATCGTTGAAGCCCGGAACAATCAGATCGTTCAGCTTCTGCCCTGGCGCGTCGTCCGGCGACATCTCGAAAATACCGGTTACCGGCTCCAACTTGTTGGCATTGACGTATTCCGTCCAGGTGTCGCTGTAGAACAAATCGAACATATCTTCGTCGTTGCCGGCGGATGCCTTAGTCGAGACAAGATCACCGATCTTCGGAGATGCCGTAATATCGAATGTAACGTTTGGATATTTTTCCGTGAAAAGTTTGACGGCATAATCGAACCATTCTCTTCCATACCCCGATTCGAGCAAGCCGACCTTTAACGTCACTTTTTCATTCCTAGGCAGCCCGTTCTCGTAATTGTCAACTTCTTCTGATGATTGTTCGCCTGTCGCGGGTGTCGTGGATCCGGGATTTGTGTTGCTTGCACCGCCCTTTGTATTTGCAGCATTCGAGCATCCGGCAGCAAACAAGACCATGCAGAGTATGAGCGCTAAAGAACTCCATGTCATTTTTTTATTCATCGTTAGACCCTCCCAGGTTTTTACTTGTATTTTCAATAAATCGAAAGACCGGTCAGCCAAGCGCCGTCATCATCTTTCAACCGCTGATCGGCTTTACATCCTCCTATGAAGCGGAAGTCCAGTTAAATTCTCGACTACCACCTTGTAGTCCGGTGGGGCGTCGATTTGATATTCCACTCGTCCGTCCACCTTTGACCATTCTAAGCAAACCGCATCGTCCCCTAGAGGAAGCACCCCCTCGCAATAGGGAATTTCCAGATCGCAGAACCTTAGTGTAATGGTTTGCGCGATCGGGTCGATTCTGTAGATGCCTAACACGTCGCGAATCAAGCTGTGTACGACATGGGAAGCGAATCCGTGATTGCAGCTGGCATAATCCCCGTCGTTCTCCCAGAGCGTCCCGGTTCGCTCAACCATGTAATGGAGGTAGTCTGCGGATTCGTCAACCGCCTGCCGCACATATCCGCACCTTGCCAGCAATTCGAGACGTAAATAATTCCCGATAAAGGCATTCGCTTCATGAACGTCTGGATATGTGTTCGTCTGATTTCTCGACGGCCCAAACCGGGTTAACAGCGTATTCCAAAGTTCGGGACTGCTGTCGGGGTCGGCCGTTCCGAAATAGAAAGCGTAATACTGACAAATTTCGCTCCTATTACGAGTAAGAACGAGGCTGCCGTTCAGCCGCACGGCATTGTCGATGAAAAATTCTCCATCATAGGACTGCCTTCGGATCACCTCATGCACCTTCTCGGCTTCATGCAACAGATCAGGCAGTTGGTATAATCGACCCGCGGCAGCCAGCGAGGCTGCATAAAGCATATTGGTTGGATAATTGACGTCCTGCACGAAATCGTTCGCCTTTGACCATTCCAGGAATACCCAACTTTCAAGACTCTCCAGCAGCCCGTCTTCGTTCTTGAACCGTTCGAAGTAGTCGAACAATTCAAGGATTCTCGGCTTCAACGCATCGATCAACTGCCTGTCTCCGCTCCGTTCCAGATATTCCTCCAGTTCTATAACGAACCATAGCGACCAATTCGGAATAAAGACGCCGTCGTTATGATCCGCTGGATAGCACATCGGAAGCATGCCGTCGGGCAAATGCGGGAAACGATCGGGCAAGAGGTAATTCTCGAAGAAGGCTCGCTCCACCTTCGTCTCCCCCGTCAAGTTGAATGCGGCTCGTCCCATGAAGAAGCTGTCGCAAAGCCATCCTGCGCGTTCCCTTGAGGGACAATCCATGAACAGATCCACCACGTTCTGTCGAAATGTTTCCCTCCCAGCCTCGAAGATTGCGTTGAGCCGTTCGTCGCCGGATCGAAACCTCGCCTTGCCGGCATCGGCGTTCGCATATTCTCTCATGTAAATGCCCGAAACCTCGCATTCCCCTTCGGCTGCGATCCACTTCATATAGCGAAGTGTATACGGCTCGAACGTTTCCAGCCTGTAGGTTCCGGGTTCAAGCTCATACCGCAGAGCATTGACGCAGCCGAACCGCAAATGATCCACATCGTCTTCACGCAGAACTTCGTCGAATGTCACATACAGCAAGGTCCTACGGCTGCAACGGACGGTGCCGCCAATGAACCCGGTCCGGTTGATTCCCATATCCAGAATTCCGAACTCGTGTGTAGCGAGCAACACAGAATCTTCTTGCTCATGCGGTTGCTGAACGATTTTTTTGCTACGAACCGGCAGATCGGCCAATTCATCCGACAAAAAGAAGGTCAGATCTTTCATTTCGAAGCCTCCATACTGAGGGCCTACGCCTGTCAAAGAACGATCGCGCCAATAATCTCCTTGCAATTCCCGGTGAATCACTTCTCCCCTCGCATATACCTTAAGCGGATAACGCTGGGTGAATTCAGCCATGGGGACGCCTCTAGAAATTAACGTCTTTGCGACCGTCTCCATACAGGCAACCCGGTTGAAGGAAATACTCCCATCCACTCTCCAGCGGTCAAAGCCAGGTTGGAGCGAATAAGCTTCTACGAACGTTCTTTGAAAGCTGAATCGCTGCGCCTTCTGTACGCGTTCCTTCAAGATCGTCGCCTCGAATCCGTCATCGCCTCCCGTCGCCAGAACGGTTTCCTTGCCTGCTTGAACCTCCGCCTGCAGGAAAGATGGCTGGTCGAGTACGTAATAGCTGTTGATATTATAGCCGGCCACCTCAATGGCAATGAGGTTATCGCCCTCCTTCGCGAATTTGCTCAAGTCCCATACATCGACTCGATAATGCCCATGGGGTCCGCGAGCAGGCCCGTGCCCGACGAAATTGCCGTTTATATAGCATCGGTAGAGGGTTGACGCGGCAATATGCAACGTCAAACTTGCATCCTTGCTTGCAGTTGCTACACCTCTGAACCCGGCAGTGATATTTTTTTCCTTTTCCATTTCCTTTGGCCATATGGGTTTTGCCGATCTAAAATGATTGAGATTTGACGTACTAGTCACCTTGTGCCTCCTCCAACCTCTTGATAAGAGACCTTTAGTCTGCCTGTAAAAACGACGCCATTGCCCTTCATTCGCGTGCTTCCTTGCTGGCGGCCGCTATGGATTGCCCTGGATGATCGCCAGTCGATAGAAAGTCGGTCTGTGGGCAGAAGAACGCTTTAATTGCTTCTTGTTGGTTCAACAATTCTATGGCTTGATCATAATCCGCGAATGACGAATGATGAGTCTGAAGGCATTCGGTATTAAGACCCTTATTCATGACAAGATCGATTAACAGTTGATGATCCCTTGGACCTACGGGCCTGTATTTGTACGATTCCAGCTTTGTACCCCGTGCCCACAAGTCTTCCGAATAAGTAATATCTCCGCGCAGCACTCCGAAGATGACAACATGCTCATTCACATGCGACAGTACATTCTGAACGGAAGAGGCCGCGCCCACGCAGTCGTAACCGAGCTCGAATCGTTGATTCTGCAATTCGTTCGCATGCATGACCGTTCCAAGTCCTAAATTTCGAACATATTGAATTCTGCTCTCGTTGACGTCGATCCCGACAACCTCTGAAGCCCCCCACAGACGAGCCACCTGAACGGCAAGAATGCCGGCAGGGCCGAGACCCGATACCAGAAGCGACTTTCCTTTAAGATCGCCTAGCTGCATTAATCCGATGACCACACATTTCAACAGCTCGAACGAAACCGCCTGCTTAAACGTTATGCTGTCAGGAAGCTTAATCAGTTCCTCCTCACGGAAAGCGGCGTACTCCGCATAGGCTCCTTTAGGGACGATATGCTCTAGAGCCGCGACACGATCTCCAACGGCGAAGCGGTATACACCGGATCCTACGGCCTTGACGACGCCTGCCATCTCATGCCCCGGAAAACCAATAGGCAGCGGATACTCCGGTGATTCGGCATAATTAAACATATCTCGACCAGCCATCATGTTGATGTCCCAGCGCGGGCAAGTCGATACCATCTGTATTTCGACCAGTACTTGATGATCCTGAAGATCGGGCAATTCGGCATCCACGATTCGGAATTGTCCGGCTCCGACGATTTGTAACGCTTTCATTGTTGTTCCTCCCAGCATATATTCGGCTAAATGCCTCTAGCTTAATTTTATTGTACTAGGGTAATAAAGCTGCGTCTTTGCAGAGTTTATTGTTATGCTTCGTATGACTTGACCATCATTAGGGCATTCGAACGGCGTTTGCGATAAGACGTTTGCACTATACTGACTTTCGCTTCGACTTTCATCGACTAAACGGCCAACTGTCCCAATTAGAAAACCGTCAGAGATACGTTCGCTCCCTGACGGTTTCTAAATAAGGGGACTTCATTTTCCCTATGATATTGAGATGCATTCATTCTGCGGAGCTGCCAACTCTTGTCTAGCCTTTCACGCTACCCACGACAATTCCCTTTATAAAGAACCGCTGCAGAAATGGGTACACCAGCAAGATCGGCAACATACCGACGAAGATTTGCGCGGTCTTCACATTTCGTGTCGTCACGTTCATCATTTGCGATACATCATGTAATTTGGACATGTCGGGTTGAGTAATGATCGTCTGCAAGAAGGTCTGCAACGGATAATTCTCCGGACGGTTCAGATAAAGCAGACCATCGAACCATGCATTCCAATGTCCTACCATTGCAAACAGGGAAATCGTGGCTATCGAGGGCAGCGAAAGCGGCATATAGATCTTGAATAGGATCGTCCAATGACCTGCGCCGTCAACGAATGCCGACTCCTCCAGCTCCCTTGGCAAACCGCGAAAAAAATTGAGCATGAGAACGATAAAATAAACGGATACGGCTCCGGGTAATATGAGCGCCCATAGGCTATCAATCAAACCATATGCTTTGATAGCCATATAATTCGGTACGAGTCCCCCACCTATGAGCATCGTCAGCATAAAATACCAAACGTAGACGCTCCTAGCTGGAAAATGGGTGCTTTCTTTGGACAGCGGATAGGCGACAAGAACGCAAAGCAATACATTGATCAAGGTTCCGAGAACGGTTCTTTGCAAGGAAATCCAGAACGCTGAGCCGAATTTGGAATCGCCTAAAATATAAGAATAGGCATCCAAATTGAAATCGACCGGCCACAGCTTAACAAGCCCCCCGTTGACTGCTGCCGAATCGCTGAAGGAGATCGCCCAAATATGAATAAACGGCAGCAAACAAAACAAAGATAAAGCGATCATGATGGAATAGTTTGCTGCATGAAATAGTTTGCGCGATAGGGAGTTTGGTTCTACCATAATCCTGGTCCTTTCTTCAGAAGATGCGGTAGTTGGCAATTTTATATACCAATCGATAAGAGATGATGATCAGCACCATGCTGATGACGGATTTGAACAAATTAACAGCCGTCGAGACGCCATATTGAAAATCCTGAAATCCGATTCGATAAACCATCGTGTCGATAATGTCGCCAGAGCGATATACCTGTGGACTGTATAACATAAAAACTTGTTCGAAGCCCGCGTTAAGTACATTGCCAAGGCTAAGCAGCGCAAGAAGCACCACGATCGGACCAATCCCAGGCAAAGTAATATGCAAAGTTTGTTTCCAGCGATTGGCTCCGTCAATATATGCAGCCTCATAGAGCGATGGATTGATGGAAGTTAGCGCAGCTAAATAAATAATAGTCGAAAAGCCAAATTCCTTCCAAATGTCAGACGCGATCAGGGTAATGGGAAACCAGCTATTGCTGCCTAGAAAAAAAATAGGCTCAATGCCAAACACCCCAAGCAACTGATTCACTATTCCGCCATTCGTCGAAAGAACATCTACGAGTATACCGCCCAATATGACCCAGGAAAGAAAGTGAGGCATATAGATGAGCGTTTGCACAGTTCGGACAACTCTTCTGTTGCGCATTTCATTAAGCAGCAACGCGGCCATGATGGCTACAAATTGCCCTAAAACAATTTTCGACATCGCTATGAGTACGGTGTTTCTGACTACATCGTAAATATCCGGCATGTTGATCATGTACACAAAGTTGGCAAATCCCACCCATTCGGATCCAAAAAGCCCCCGGTTCGGGATAAACTTCTGAAAAGCCATCGCAATTCCGCCCATCGGAATATAGGCGAACAAGAAAATAAGGATCACGCCAGGTATAATCATGAGATGAAGAGGCAGATTGCGCTTCCAACGATTGCTTTTCATTTCATCGTTTCCTTCCTGCAAAGTATAAGGGGGATCGAAATCCCCCCTTAACATGACATCCTGCACATCCGTGCATGGATATGGATTAATTCATTTCGTTGACTTCTTTAGTGATTTGCTCTCCGCCCTGCCTGTTCCAATCCTGAACAAATTTATCAAACTCTTCGATGCCTACATCCCCCATGATAATTCTAGTCATCATGGTAATTTCCATCTTGTTCAACGTAGACATCTTCTCGCTCATCGTTGGCGTTGTCGGGACGTTCAACGCATTATTTACATATAATTGATTGTCCAAATACGAAGCTACGACTTCCATGGCGCTATGACCCTCTCCGAATATACGATCCGTCAACCATCCCCCTACATCTTTAGGGTTTTCACGATAGGCTTTGATCGATTCGATTTTAATTTGCGAGTCTTCTGAGATTGTTGACGTGTCACCGCTCTGGAGTGCCTTGACCACTTCATTGTGTTGCGTCAGGTGAATAAGTGGAGGCGAGAAAGACAATATCGCATAAGGGTAATACGCAACGCCGGTCTCGGCATTCTGTCCAAGACTCCGATCAACATCCACATACTGAGTATGAACCCAATAATTTGCCAACTTTACGGCAGCCTCCGGGTTTTTGTAACCTTTCTTGACCACAAAGAACGAGCTCGCTGTCGATCCAAGATAGGCATTCGCCGGTGTCCCGTCGACCGATGGCAATGGATAGGCATTCCAAACCGCACCGTCCACGTTAAGAATCGTATCCTTGTTCGCATAGATAGGAGAGGCGAAGTCTCCGTAGAACATACCCGTTTTGCCAGCGTTCAGCGACTCAAATACCTTGGTCGAATCTTGTACGCCGAACTCTTTGTCTATCAGCCCTTCCTTGTACATCTGATTCAGCATCTGCAGGGCCGGCTTCATCTCCGGAAGGATGCTTCCATATACAACTTTGCCGCTTGAATCTTGAATCCATGAGCCGGGGTAAGCGCCGAACCCTTGGAATAATCCGTCCACGCCAGGCGCGTTCCACATGCTCGTGATATCCTTGTTAACGCTTAAACCATACGTATCCTTCTTGTTGTTTCCATCAGGATCATCATTCGTGAATGCCCGCGCAATCTGTAATACTTCTTCTGTAGTCTGAGGCGGCTGCAATTTCAATTTATCCAGCCAATCCTGGCGAATCCATAACATCTTAAGCGTTCCGATCGCCGGTGTCAGTGCCGGTATGGCATACATTTTGCCATCGAAGCTTGATGCATGGATAGCCTGATTGTTATCCTGACCCATAATTTCCTTGAGGTCTTCGCTTGCATACTTCTCGTAAATCTCCGTTAAATCCTCGATCATACCGGCCTCTACAAGCGTCTTAAGCTGTATTGCGTTGACGCTCAAGAGATCCGGAATATCATTGGAGGAAATCGATACGTTTAATTTGCTTTGAAAGGCCTCGCCGCTTGGCACAGTCCACATATTGCTGACTTTAATGCCCAAGTCACGTAAGTAAGCGTCATACCAGATATTATCGTCGATCGTGTTCTCATCGTCGAAAGTCAACCATTCTGTCGATCGCACTACGGACAGGTCGATGGGCGGATCGTATTTGCCCAACGGGTCGATTGTTTCATCTGCAGCCGAGCTTTCACCATTAACTGGGTTATTCTGCCCAGTCGCTGGTGGAGAAACGGATTCTCCATTGGACGACGTATTACTCGTCGAACAGGCGCTTAAGGTCAACGTTACGGCGAGCAATGCAACCATTCCTGTTAAAACATGTCTTCTACCCTTTGACAATTGAATACCCCCAGGCATGTTATGTTATTTATGCGTCCGGTAAACGCCGGGTTATGATCAGTGGCCACCATCATAAAATCTGTCCCGTTATTCATAATTGTAAGCGTTGTCTCAACTTCCAACAACGCTATTCGATTGTCAAAGTTCTCATTTATTGCTCACTTCCAACGCATTTGCAACTTACCGTTCATCAGGCCATGCAATCTGCTGGAAGGTGCCCTTCTCCGCGGATTCCTTCGCTTTCAGACAGATCAATGCGCTCGATAATCCCGCCTCTAGCGGGGCGACAGATTCCATGGTTTCTCCCCTCATAATGGCTGCAAAGTTGTCCATAAGTACCGAATCCCCGCCGCCATGGCCACCTGCGAATGCAGCCGTATCAATGGTATACGTCTCGACACGAGGCGTATGATGCATAAACAGCTTCACCTCATTGGAGGTCCAATCAAATTCGACCGTACCTTTGTAGCCCATGAATCGCGCTCCGCGCCTGGCAGCTTGCTTGCGAATAAAGAAGTTCTGCGAATAGCTGACATGCATGCCTGATTCATATTGAACCAGGGCGCTGCCCGAATCCTCATTGCCGGTATCGATCGCGAACCCGCAATATTCCCCATGTCGACCTTCGCCAGAACGCAGCAAGTTTTGCGGACTCTCGGGGCAAGTCACCTGTTCTTCGCAATCGACACATTTCAACCCTGCAGGTTTATTACCCTTGAAAATTTGCTTCGATTTCATCGCGCATACTTGGATAGGTTTCAGACCCAACACATCATTGATGTAGTCAAAATCATGAGTTGCTTTCTGGAGAAACAACCCTTGCGTCTCAAGCTCATCCCTGTACCAATGATGGAAATAGATAGATCCATACGAAACGTTGTTGACGGCCTGAACATGTTCGACCGTACCGATCTTCCCCGATGCGATAATTTCCTTGATAAGCTGCGTATGATATGTAACTCGCAGCGGAAAGGAAACGACGACCGGGCTATTCATTCTCCGATGCGCATCCCGTAGACGCATCAAATCATCTATCGATGTGGCAACAGGTTTCTCCAGATAAAGTGGAATCCCTCTGTCCATCACCTTTAAAGCCATCTTTGCATGCTGCGAACAGCGGGTGCCGATGAATACGCCATCGTATTCTCCTTGCTGCAACATCTCGTCGGCATCGTCGAAGAAACGGATCGCCGAGCAGTCAGTCCCTGCTTCGAGCATCGACTGCCGGATAGCCGAGCTCCGCATATCCGCGATCGCAGCGATGCGGCATTCGGGATGCCTTTCCTGTAAAATTCCGATTAATCTGCTCACCTGATTGCCGTAACCGATTACAGCGATTCTTATCACATGCTCGTCCCCCTCATATTTAGAAAACTGGCGTTGTTGAAGTGCGGATCGTTTATTCTGCCTTTGAATCCTAGCGACTCTTGGAAGGTACAGCTGGAATCAGTGGAACGAAAGCTTCATAATAAATGCGATGCCCATAATCATTTGGATGATTGATATTGTTGAGCAGCAGACTTTCATGCGTCTTACCGGCACGCAGCTCTTCGTTCCATAACCGATGTACATCTGCAACCGCAATGTTGCATTCCTTGCCTATCCGTTTAAGAATATCCGCATAGATCGCCAAATCCCCGCTGGAATGCTTCCACTGCGGATTCGATTCACACGGCGTAACCAATATGATGTCTGCACCCGTTGCTTCCTGGATACGAGTAACCATCTGTCGTATATTTCGTTCGAATTCACCTGGAGGAACTCCATTCCTGATCTGCTCGCTCATCGTGCACTGATCGTTCATCCCATATCCGATACTGACAATATCCGGTCGAAGCGCGATCACGTCATCTTCAAACCTCTTTAATCCGTCCACGCTGGTTTCGCCGCCGATCGCACGATTGACCACCTCAAACTCCATCCCCTCGAACCTCTTTCTTAATTCGCCGGCAAACAATTGATAGAACGCATATTCATCGCGGCTCGCATCGCCGCCAGCGCTTATACTGTCACCGAAAACAACATAACGAATGTTTTCGCCCGCCGCTATTTTTGCTCGAACCCGCCGCAGTTGTTCGCCTTCCGCATCCGCGCAATCCGCGTGCGCTTCCTCAGACTCCTCGATATATTCATAATCCACGTAAACAGTGAACTTTCGGTTGCTGCAATCCGCGTAATCCCGATGGTCAAAACTTTCCTTGCCATACACGACATGACTGCGCCAATCTGGAATGGAACTATTCTCCGTTCGGGCAATCGTCCCGGCTTCATAATCAATCACGAAGTCTTCCTGTTCCATATAGGTCACATCTTTCGGATGATCCGACCCTTGACCGGTACCGACGCTTAAACAACGAACCACGTTTCCATGGCGAAGCTTCTGCGGCGTTTGCCCAACGAATACAACACTCTCACCTTTATGCATTTTGTTCAACATCCTTTGACCCTCCTCAAGTAGAAAAATAACAAACATTGGGCATCCAAGCTTGTTATTATTGTAATATGGCAATATGGCCGCAACTACGGCAATCCCTTGCACTCTTTATAATCTATTGCCGAGAATCCTATGACTGATAGCTTTGCTTATACTCCTTGGGTGACATCCCCAGGCTGTTCCTGAAGAAAGTCGTGAAGTAGGGGACATTCTCAAAGCCTAATTCGGCCGCTACATCCTTGATTTTGATGTCGTCCTGCAACAGCAATTCCTTTGCGCGATTCAGCTTTTGCTCTTTGATTTTCTGATAGATTGGATATCCTCTTTGAGAATGATACAGTCTGGATAAGTAGAATTTGCTTAGATGCACATGATCAGCGAGCTGCTGCAAAGTTAGATTCCGACTTAAATTTTGGATAATGTAGTTGTCGACTTTCTCTGCGATTTCCTGCTTTTGCTCCTTGGCGTCATCTCCGACGATTAGAAATAATATTTCAGCAAGCCGCACACAGTAGTCCCCGAAGGACTGCCAATCCGTATGTTTGTTGAAGTTGGTCAAATAGGTTAAGTCCAGTTTCATTCCGACTTCGGTTGTCATTTGCCGGGAGTTCATATAGGAAAGATATAGGCCGGCCAACGTGATGAATATTTCCGATTGCCTTTCGTACGTCAGAAATACGGATTTCCGAATCGTCTCGAAAAAACTGCGCAATTCGTTCATGAAGGCCAGGAACTCACCTGCTTCAAGCAATCCGGTTAACGCAAGCAGCTGCTTCTTTATCTCCTGAGGCTGCAACTGGATATCCTGATAGCGGGACATGGCTTCTCCCGCTTGCTCCACCTGCATAATTTCGCTCTTCAATCCGATGGCTCGATCAAGCAGCTCCCCCATCTTTCGATTCACATCGCCAATTTGCAGCCAATCGACCTCGTGGCCGGAAATTACGAATGAACACGAAAGCCCCATACGCTCTTGAATGGTGAACTGCACTCGTTCCAGCTCTTCGCTTAAATACCAGTGGAGCTGCGGCAAATCACAGGTTTCGCTGTCATGATCCATCCTCTTCACTTGGAGCAGCCATACCAGATGTCGAGAACCGTTATAGGGAACAATGCTGCATTGAGGTTGGAGCATGGATACCATCAGTTCCATGATCATCTCCCGCTGCCGCATCTTCTCGATCTCGGTATAAGTTAGCGGCCATTGATCGACTTTTCCATTCAACAGAATGAAGCATTGATCTACGCTCAGCGAAGCCTGTACATACGATTCTTCCTTGTCAGCCAGCTGTTGCGGCGTCAACGGCTTCTCCAGAAGCTCCCTCAGCAATTCGTCGTTCAACATACGCTGAGCTTGTTTCAACCTCATACCATTCTGCTTTTCCTGTTCCTTCAATCGACGTTCCTCTTCAATGATCAAGCATAGCTTGCGCACGGCTTCGATCACGGTCTCGTCGTCCACAGGCTTAAGTAAATAATCAAAGGCTTCCTGGTGCAAGGCGGTCTGCAAGTATGTGTAGTCGGAATATCCGGAGAGAAACAACGTTTTCAGTTCCGGAAAGCGACTTTTGATCAAGGCGGACAAATCCAAGCCGTTCATACCGGGCATCATGACATCCGACATAAGAATGTCGATTCCTTGCCCCTCCGTCTTTTCGATTATGTTGATCAAATCGAGTGCTTCATCGGCCGAGTAAGCTTTCCATACTTTCAGCGGCAAATCCTCCTGCCCTTCTAACAAGCGATGCAAGCTATCCACGATAATCGATTCATCATCAACCAGCATGAATTGAATCATGATATCGCTCCTTCCCAATAGATCGTAATAACATTCGTCAAACCACCGTACTCGTTGCTCTGCAATTGAAGCCCGCTTTCCGGTCCGAATAATATCTCTAGCCGCTTATGCACATTAATTAAGGCATGGCTAGTATCGCACTGTCCCGCATGAATCTTTTTTTGAAGCTCAGCGATATGTTCCGCTCCCCCGCCCATCCCGTTGTCCGCCACATGAAGTTCCATGTAATTCCCATAGTCCTTACAGATAATTCGAACCCATCCCTCTTTGACAGTATGTTTGTGGCCATGCTCAACCGCATTCTCGATCAACGGTTGAATGAACAATCTCGGTACTTTCCGATGAAGAATCGAGTCTGCCTGATCCGCATCATCCGGTAATTCCCATTGGAAAGATATTCGATTTCCGAAGCGCATTTGTTGTATCGATGCATAGCTGCTTGCATGTTTGATTTCCTTGTCCAACGTGATAAGGTCGTCGTGATTATTCTGCGTAATATATTTAAAGTAATCTCCCAGATGTCTCGACAGGTGGGAGACGCCTTGAAAGTCTTTATCCTGCGACATTCGATATAGAATATATAAACTATTGTACAGAAAGTGCGGGTTGATCTGAGACTGCAACTGCCTAAGCTCTGCCAATTGCCTGTAAATCGTTTGTTCATAGACTTCGTGAACGAGCACCTTAAGCTTCCCTACCATGCTATTAAATCTGGTATATAGAAACTCGAACTCATCCTTCTTGCGATACTGGAGATTCAAGTTGAAATTACCATTCTCAACCATCCTGAAAGCTTGAACGAGCTTCCTTAACGGTTGATGAATAAACTTGATCAACAAATAGGAAAACGAAACGATGACGATCAATGCCAAACCCCACAACATGTAATTCCATTCTGTAAACTTGCGAAGCGGCTGTAGCAACTGATCTTGCCGATCATAGACGATCAGCGACCAGTTCGTGAAGGAAAGCGGCTTCTCGATCGAAATTAAAGTCGGATCATTTCCCAATTCTTCGCGAACAAAGGAGTTCCCCTCAATGGAGGGGAACTGATAGCTGCTTACAGTATCCACGATCAAGGATCTTTCCCCTAAACTGGTGCCGATCATCGATGGAGAAAGCTCGACCACGGTCAAATATTGCGTTTTTGTTCCAGCCGGATAACCGCTTAATAAGTAATAATGTTGACCGTCCTTCTTCACATTCGAAGTACCTGCGGCGAGATCCTTATATCGTTCATATTCGCCAGTGTTCAGATTCGTTAATACAGAAGTAGAGGACAGACGTTTTTGGAAATTCGGCATCAACACGAACACTTCGGATATATAACGGCTGGATGAAGCTAACGCGGATATTTTAGAATACACATCGTTGATCAGCTTGATCTTTTCGTAATCTCGAAGCGAGTCGGAACGTATGCTTAAATCCTGAAGATCGGAATCATTATTGAACTGCATCTGCAGTTGAACGATACGATTCAACTCCGCATCCAGGGAGCTGGCCAAATAATCGACCTTTTGTTGCATGACTGCTGTTATTTGTTGGCGTATAATATCGACGCCGGATCGATGAATGAAAGCATTGATAATAAAAAAAGGGACAAGGATCAAGATGAATCCCAACAGCGTTTTGAAAAAGATTCCGCGATTAAAAGTATACATTTCCATCAGTTTCAACGAGATCGGAACTGGTCTTTAATCCATTCGAATCTTCGATAACGAAACAATATGCAGTAGAATGATCCGGAATAGAACAAAACAATTTTTTTTCGCGAGCTTCAAACTTAGCTGGCATAAGATCCCAATTTCTTGAAGTATAAGGTCCGGATTCGGTTGTATAAAGAAGATGTACGCTCTGTACAGTGCGGTTCCCTTCATAATACGCCCAAGCCTCAGTTCCCGATTGGCCGGATGAAATCGCCCGTAAAAGCGGGGGTTCATCCTTCACGAACGAATCCGCGTAGACGAAGAACTCTTGGGTCGACCAAGGCGTGTTATAATCATGCTCCCAATTGGGTAGAAGTCTGAGCGTTCGCGTTCCTTTAGCCTCCCGATACGTCTTCTGCCAGCCATTCAAATAAAAGGCTGGGTCATTCGTGCCGGTTGCCCAAAGCATCGGAAGCTCGGATTGTCCTATGTATTGGCTTACGTCGAAAGCGGCGTTCCATCTTTGCTGATGTTCTATATTCATCCCCCGCAAAATTTCTTGCCAGCAAGACCCTTCCATGTAATATCCCGCAGCGTAGACAGGCATGGCAAAAGCCAACCTAGACTCGATCCCCGCGACGATTTCCGTTACGTAACCTCCCCATGAAATCCCCATCATTCCGATACAGGCAGAATCGACATTACACTGATTAGCCAAAAAACTGACGGCTCGTATGGCCGCCGCTACGGCATGGTAGCTCCACATGTCCGTTAATTTGCTCCCGGATTTGGAAATATCGTGAAACATGGTGTCGTCGGTCATGTCTGGACCGCCTTCCGGCATCCTTGTTTCATCGGCGTCTCTGCCTGTTAGATCCATTGCAATCGCCGCATAACCGCGCTCTGCCCACTGCTCCGCCCACTCGGAGAATGCCTTGCCTCCTCCGCCGTGTACAAGAACGACTCCCGGAACAAGACTATCTCTTGCGCGGTTAGGAACAGCATAATAAGCGAACACTTTTGTCGCTTTCCCTTCATAAATCTCGTTGTTATAACAAAACTGACGCACTATAAACCCGGGATGCTCCTCCGTCACCCCCCATGTGATCTCCGGCGTTTGCATTAACCGATCAACATCCCATGGACCGGTATATCCATCTTTTTTCATCCATAACGCTCCTTGCTTCTTTTTATTTTTCAAACGGGATCATGACAATTTCACTTAATCCGGCAATCGCCGTTCTGCTTTCAATAGCTCCTGTTGTTCCGGGGAAACGTCTACACGGCTTGCCTGCTTCTGATCGTCCAACAATTCGTTGGCGCCTTTCTTGAATTCGCGCATCGTGCGCCCGAACGCTTTGGCCAGTTCAGGAAGTTTATTCGGCCCGAAGAACAACAACAAGATCAACACAAGCAATACAATACCGGAAACACCAATACCAGCCATCTTATAACCTCCACATCTTGAATAGCGAGTGTTCCTTTGAATCTTAAATTTGGTAGTAGCTACTTGAAGACTCGCATGGTATAATTTCGAACAAATTCAACAACCACTCTAGGGAGATGATTAAGTGCACATCCGTATGTACAATTTCGTCAGCGACCTTAGCATTTCCGCTCATCATGTACAGGCTCCCGAATTTTCTCCGCTACTTATCCACCCGGATCACCATGAGATGCTATATATAATTGAAGGAAAAGTGCAGCTAAACAGTATTGATCATAGGTATGAAGTTACAGGCCCTGCTTTAATTTTAATACCACTTAATACGTTTCATCAGTTGATACATATATCCAAGCAATACAGCTATGCTTATTGGGAGCTTAAAGATAATGCACATGCGTCATTTCCACAGCCGCACCAATGTATGATCTGGAATAATCTTCAGTGCTCATCAGTCCAAAAGCCCCCCCTAATTGATAATCTATTTCAGCGCATGAATGCACTGGTTGCATTGCTGAGTGCCGACTGGGTGCAGCAACATCCGGATATCATACATGAAATGGCGCATTCTGATCTAGCAACCATATTGTCTTTAACCCGACATGTGCTGAGTTCTTATGATAAACTCGGTGACAATATACCCGCTCCGACTAACAAGCGGATCGCTTCTACCAAAGAAACCGTTGAAATGCTAGTCCGTTGGATGGAAGAAAGCTACTGGGATAACATTACCCTGCAAACTCTCGCCGAAAGAGTTCATTTTAATTCTTCCTATTTAGTTCGAATGTTTAGAAGGTATCAAGGGGAAACCCCTTTTCAATTTCTAAACCGATTGCGAATGAAAGCTGCGATAAGCTACCTGGCCAACAGCAATTTGACTGTGGAAGAAATTTCTTATACGATCGGATACCAAAGCATTCATTATTTTAGCCGATTATTTAAACAAACATATGGCAAAAGCCCCTCCCAATGGCGAATAGAGCATAAAATCCCCTCATCATGACAGGAACCGAGCATCAAAAAGCAGCTCTTGCACCGCAGCATATAAAGGCGATGCAAGAGCTGAAATCCTTTCGCCTACCAGCCCATTTCTTTTCTCAGCTTCATTGTACTTTCATTAAATTTATCTACCCGTGAAACAAGGGATGTAATATCGAATTCTTTGTACATGCTTTCAAACAATGCCGCATCAATGTTTTGGAATTCATCAAAGTCTGGAATAGTCGGTCCCGGCAAGTAACAACACATTTCTTTGGTCATTTTGATAACCTCGGTGTTCTTTCCTTTCCATGTCGGAGTCCGGTCAATTTCATCATCAATATCAGGATGAATGACAAATGTATTGGAGCCATTTTTCACATTCCACTTCTGTGCTTCTAGTTCAAATTGAAAGCTGATCCATTTAAACGCAGCGTCCTTATTCTTGGATGCACTTAGCATCGCGATCGGTCCAAGAAGCTGAACGGTTACCTGTTTCTCTTTGCCTCTTGGCAACGGCAACACATCCCAGTCGAAAGTGGCCAGCTCATTGTAGCCTGGAATAACCCAATCTGCGCCTAGCGTAAACAATACCTTTCCGGTCAGGAAGTTATTCGCTTTCTCCCAACCAAGCTTTTCTGCTTCTTCATCGCTAGGCCGAACATGCCACTTGGTCGTTAATTCCTGCAGCCACTTCATGTCGGCCAGTACATCAGGCGTGTTCAATAAATTTTGAGACAAATCCTCATTGAAGAACCGCAAATTAGGCGCATGACCGTTAGCAACAGGCAAAATCCAATTAAAATGAGAAGCCATCAAGGAGTCATAGGAAATGCCGTATTCATTTGCCGCAGGATCTGTAGCCTTCTTGGCCATTTCCAGCATATCGTCATAAGTCCAGTCATAGGGAGGCATTTCCATGCCATGTTTTTTCAATAAATCTTTATTGACAATAATCCATTCCGATATTGCGGTATACGGAACCGCCCAAAGCTTGTCATCCGGTGTTTTAAATGCCTCCAGAAAGCCATCTATAATCTTTGCATTTTGTATTGTGGGGTCATTCGCAATATAGGGAGTCAGATCTTCCAACATGCCGTCCTTCAGCCAAGGGCTCAGCCCTGTTATCCAAACTAAATCCGCGGGTTCACCGGCCGCCTGCATGGCTATAGCTTTATCAATGCCCCACTCCTCCACTTCGATTGTAATCCATGGATACTTTTCATGAAACATATCAAATAATTCTTGATGAGCCCCTACATGCCAAGCCAGCAATTTCAAAGTGACCGGCTCGTGTTCTTCTTCCTCTTTTGGAGGATCAACATCAACTTCTTCTTGATTCGTTTGTCCGGTTTGTTCAGTTTCTTTAGGATTTGCGTTATTTATATTGGAATCTGTTTGCGAACAGGCCGTCATAACCATTAGACATACTAACGCTACCGTCAGTAACTGGCAAATCAAAACCTTCCTCTTCATACTTTACACCCCTTTTGAATAATGGATTAATAACTTGCTGCCACCAAATTGCCGCCATTGTCGACCGTCACTTTATAACGGGTGCCATTGGGCGACCTGAGAATAATACCTTCTCCTGCTACATCAAGCGACCTATTTAATTCATTAATCAATGAATTCCGGTAATGATTGTCTACTCTCGTGTACATCTCCATCCCTGTAACAAAGGTGGATCCCGCCTCAGCCGTTATTTTAATCCTCCCATAAGCAGCGTCTGGCGGAATATTTACATGGACCATGAAATCCGACCAGCCCGTAGTCATGTCATCTGTTCCGATCAATCTAGTTTCTAATGTGGAAGAAGCTGTACCATCGGCTTTTGACCAGACGATTCGGATGCCTGCTTGCCCAGAACCATTACTTATTCTCGCTTTGGCCTGAAAGACTGCCTCTGCATTGGCAGCCAAAGTAAAAGGCTTTGAAAGAATATATGCCTCACCGGATGCACAAACCTCGATAGAACTGCTATATCCCTCGGGAAGATCGGAATTCGATTTGCAAAAGTATGTTCCAAAGCCATGCACATTCGTCCAGATCCAGCCCGATTTTTCATCCGTATTATGCGTGGTAGCCATATTCTCTCCAGTTGTGTCTACGGAGGAGAGGAGATTAGCATATTCTCGCTTGTCATGAATCGTATATCGTTTCAATTGATTACCCTGCGTATAAGTAAAGTGGGAATCGGTCACAAAAATCCGGCTTCTTTCCTTAGGTATGGCAATCTTCTGAGGATTCCAATCCCCGAAATCGCACCCACCAATGCTGACGTGGTAATGCGGCGCCCCGTTCAAACCAGAAATCATATAATTGGTAAGATAACCGCCTACGCCAGCGCTTCTGATCATTCTAATATGATTAAGGCGTAAGGAACCTTCTGCATTGGCAGCGATTTCAAACATAGGCAACCCGGAATCGCCCCCCATAAATCCGCCGTGAACGCCTTCAATCGATACATCGCCCTCGGCCACTACCCATGTACAAGGCATTTCCATCACACAATTCGTTATGATAATGTTTTTCCCCTTGATCCCGCAGCCTTCCAAATCTATCACTTTCAGAAGCTCACTATCTTCCACGGAAACCTGACCAATTTTACAATAAATCAAATAAGATTCTGCTTTTTGAAAAGGATTGCCTTCCATCAGCGACCACTCTCGCTCATGGCAGTCCAGCGTGCTCCCTGAAATTTTCAAAAATCCGTTGGGTTGGTTGCTGATTAGGCAGTTCTGTGTGCCTCTTGTGACATACCCATACAAATAATTTTCACTTTGCGAAGTATCATATGGGTTGGGATCGTCAAGCCAGGCTCCATACTGAATGCCAACCAGGATGTTTCGAATAAACAAGCCGAATATATTTACATAACCAGAATGCGCATGGCCAGGTCGCGAATACCAATGAATGGCTGCTTTGTAGTTGGTATTAAATTGGCCTTCAATTTTAAGATTATGCAAATGCAAATAAATGCCGGTTATTTTCAAGATCGCGTCTTTATCGGACTCCGAATGGCTGCCTTGCGAAATTCCGATCAGAAAATACCCGTTAAAATCAATCGTTTGCACATCCCCCTTCATTTCTACGGATCTAACATAGTAATTCCGAGTAAAAATTACGGTTTTGCCAGAATCAAATGCCGCCTGTACAGCTTCCGTATCATCAGGACCCGTGCCCGCCTTGTAAAAATCGGGCGTTACGGCCCGACCGCCAAATTCAGAATCAATACGGTCGAAATTCCCATTGACATCATTAGGTGTCAGCGGATCTGATTGATTCAGCTTTAAATAGGTTGACGTCGATAACGAAGCACCAGATGACAAAGGTATACAACCACCCGCCATAAAAACCAATCCCCCCGCTCCAAGCGCGGTCAGCAACTTTCGTCTGCTGATGGCCTTGCTTGTTTGTCCCTCTTCATTATTCATGCGCGCATCCTCCTTAATGTTTGTTCGGTTTAATAACTTACGCCCCCTCTCCTTTATAACTTTAGTCTACAGAGAGGGCCTGGCAACGTCTTTGCAAATCCTATTGTTTTTATACGCTCACTTCTCTACTGAAAACCCCTTCCGTAAGAAAGCGTTTGCATTTTATTGACTTCCTTTTTCTTTTTACATTCATTTTTCCTCGCTTCAACGTCCTTATCCGCCTCTAAAAAACCGTAAGCAAGGATCCAAGGCTGTAAGTTGCAAACGGCTGCCTAAGGCAAAAAAGCAAGCCCGGCAGCCGTTTCATATGGTTTGGATTGTTTATAATCGATTGTATTCCTCAGGATGCTAGCGTGGTAATCGTTTTTTACTCTACAAGCCCGGTACGCTCAATTCCCTCGGAAAACCAGCGTTGTGTAAATGTATAGATAATAAGGGGAGGCAAAATAATGAGAAAGGCCGCGGCCATCTTCGGTCCTTCCGAAATCGGATCTTTCCCTACGCCTGCATTGAAGTTAATCGCGCTGTTGCCCATAAGCTCCTGCTGCATCAGGTTAAGCCTTAACGACAAAGGTAAAAACTCCTTATTAAGAAACATCGAAGGTTCATAATACATATTCCAGTACCAGATAAATGAAAACAGAAAAACGACAATGATGGCCGGGCGAGCCAGCGGCAGCATAATGCGAAAAAACAGACGATATGCGCTCGCCCCATCCATTTTGGCAGCCTCCTCCAACGCTTTCGGCTGGGTCAGGAAAAACTGGCGAAATATAATGATGAATAACGCTCCTCGCAGCCCCTGGGCAAACATAGCCGGAATAATGAATACCAGCGGGGTGTTCAGCCAGCCGAGCTTACCGAAAATCGTGTACATCGGGATGATCGTAATTTGCGGCGGAACCATAAATGTGATGATAATCAAAATAAAAGCCGCCGTCTTCCCCGGGAATCGTAGCCTCGCCAACGCGTAGCCCGTGATTGCACAAGATATAACTTGCAATAGCGAGCACGACAGAGCGATAACAAGCGTGTTCGTGAACGCCTCAGGGTAGTGAAGTCCTCGCCACGCATCGGCCAGATTTTGGCCATGGAGCTTGCGCGGAATCCATTGGACGACCGGATCAATCAGATCACTCACCGATTTAACCATAGTAGACATCATATAAAATAGTGGCTGTAAATATAAAAATGCAATGACAGCCAGCAAAAAATAGATGAGTACTTTTGCCAGCCAACCGTCATTCAGATTTTGTCCTAGGAGCACTTTTTTCACTCGCCCCGCCTGCCGGCTTTGCATATACTGCCTGATATTCATTTTAACCTGGTAATAGCCCTCTGTAATTCTCATCGGAAGCCTCCCCGCTTTATTACCGAACGGTATGTTATCCAGAGCACCGCACCCAGCAGAAATAGAATGAGTAGGAAATACATCCAAGCCTGCGCGCTTGCGTAACCGTATCCCGTTTGAGGGCGAAACATATTATCTCTTACCGTATACATCACCGGATTGAAAGGAAAGGTGAATAAATCCACGACTGTGAATATGGCATTAAGCCCAATAAATGGTATCATCCCCGGAAGTGTTATTTTCCAGAAGCTTTCCCACGGCGTTGCGCCGTCAATGCGGATGGCTTCGTATACGGAACGGGAGATGGTTTGATAGCCCGCAATAAAGATTAGAATCTGCACGCCCGAATACCATAAAATAATAACTGCCTTGCTAAGCACATTCAGCAACGGCTCGGCGATTCTCGGCCCCACGAATTCCCGGATCACCCCGTCAAGATTATACTGTGCAATAAACGGCAGCTTACCTGCCCCTTGACCGAACAATTCCATCAATACCTGTCCCGTGGCGAAAATAACCGGAAGGAAAAAGATGGCCCGGATCAGCGACCTGCCGGGAAGTCTCTGATTCAGCAGCAGTGATACAAAAAATGAGAATATGAGGATAAGCGGTATGATTAGCAACATTTCTTGAAAATAGGTAAGAAGTTGGATCGGATAGATGTTATCCTCCGTTAGCACACGCCGGAAATTTTCGAGCCCAACCCATTCATATTTAAAGCCGTCATTGGTTAAACGAACGTTATTAAAGCTGTTGAATAATGACCAGCCCACCGGAAAGCCAACAAACGCCGAAAAACCGATCGCCCATGGCAGCATAAACAGGTATCCGGTACCGTAATCTTTCAAGCGGAAGCTCCAATATCCCTTTTGCCTACTCACGGTAAGCCCCTCCTTTCTCCACCTTGAATGTGCTGCTGTTATAATCGACAGTCACCCGAGTCCCATCATCATAGGTCATCGTATAGACGCCCTCTGCCTGCTTGACATGTTTCACCATCTGAAGATGGAGCAGTGGCGCCAACTGATCGAACTTCTTATACTCCTCGATGACCCTCTTCTTCCAAACCCCGTACTCACTACTGTACACATGTTCATAATGCGTTCCTTTAAGCTCGCGGCTGCGAGTATACGTTAACCGGAAGAATGGAATCGCTCCATATTCGATCGCTTTAAGCATCTCTTTGTCGTACTCGTTGCGGAGATTGCCTTCTTTACCGGAATACAGGACATAACCGTGTACCGCCATCGGATAAAAAGGAACTGTCTCATCCACGAAATAATCGTAGCTCGATTCCAGTGGGAAATTGGTGAGCAAATCGCTCGCAACCAAACTATAATCGTTGCCGCGCCCAGTGGAGGATAAACCGAGCCGCTCTTGCGTATATGCCAACAGCGACTTGTACAGATGAGCCGTGTCCTCCCGTTGGACTCCACCATCGGCATAGTCGCGGAAAACAGCACTGCCCGCTCCATCAAATAGAAGTCCGTTCACCCCCAGCTTCTCCAGCTTATCAATCGTATCCTTGGCTGTTCGGACAGCTGTTTCAGGTTTCAGCAGGAAAGTGCCTCCGCGCGTCTGAAATACCGTGGTATCGATGCTGCGGATGCCTTCCGTTTTCATGGAAAGCTGTGTCGCGTCGATTTTCATTGAAGCGAGAGAATCTTTCAGCAGAACTGGAAATCCCCGCTGCTGCATGCTAGCCGTAAATTGCCGCAAGCCCTTTGCTCCTCCCAGCTTTTGCTGTACAGGAAAGCGCCGATCCGTTTCCCCGGTGCCGCCCGCCTGCCAACCTTCATAGACAATAGTCATATTGGCGACTCCCTCGGATACTAGCTCATCTATCATCTGCTCGGCCTGCACGAAGGTTGTCGTCGGTACATAGCTTCTGCCGCCGAACACATCCTTTGTACCTCCGCCCACAAGACCTAATTGAAGCGGAATATGCTTAAAGGTTGTCACTTCATTAGGCAGCTGATGCGTCTGAAGCAAATAATCACGATAGGCAGCCGCCATCCCGCTATAATCGGCCTTCTCCCCGGATAGCAGCCGGTATTCAATAACCCGATCTTGGCGGATACGCTCCTTCTGCACGGAATTGACCGGCTGGGCCATCATGCTGACCTTGCGCCAATACTCCTCTCGATAAGCAAACTTCGCCCCGATGGAGTGGTAGCTGGTCTGAACGCTGGCAGGCATTGCAGTAATACGCGTCGTATATTTGCCGTCTTTGACAATAGCCGCATAAGCCTGATCCCCGCGCTTGATGCCGAATACGGGGTAAGCAATCGCCTCCTGCGGAACCTTCTTCTCCTGTAGATTGGCCGGGTCATCGTCATAAATCATATAATCATAGCGGTTGCCGGAAGGAGGTCGAATGCCGTTATAGTAGACAAGTCCGCCCGGACCGTCCGGAACAAACAGGTACCCTTCCTCTTCTGTGCCCGAGACCGCCCCGAAATAAGGCAGCAGCTGCAAGGAGAACAAATAATTGTCGCCATTTTCTTGAATTCCCTGCGTCGGTACGGTCACCTCCAGTCCATGTTCCGTTAGCTCATAACGTATGGCAAGCGTTAAAAAGAGTTTGGGATAGTGATAGGTAATCTCAACCCCCTGCTCCGTCAGAATCGCTGTTTTGTCCACATTCTCCTCCAAGGCGTTCGTCATATTTCGTTGCGTCTTGCCCGCGCTCACATATTCCAGTACAAAGGGCGATTCCAGATTCGAAAGAATCATGCCCTTAACCGTTTCTGCGGCTAGTTGATCCTTGGAGGGATTGCTGCGCCACAGAAAACCGCTGGTTTTATCCAGCACAGCAATCTGGGTTGTGTCAGGCGCAAAGAATAGCGTAAAACTAGAATTTTCAGTAACGGTCGCAAAGCCATTCTCATTAAGCTGCTTCGGCAGCCAGGCTTCGCCCTGTGCCAGCGGAATAAAGTGTTCCATACGCTCAGAGATGCCCATCTCCCGCAGCCTTGGCAAAGTATCCCGATTCCCCCAGGCGATTACGCCCGCCAAAGTAGCGGCCAGTAGAAGCAGTACGACAAATAATCGCTGCCTAGGCTTCCGTGGCCATAGCTGCAACCATTTCTGTGGACGATGCACGTTTTCAACATACCGATTAACATTCGGATCAGCCATAGAACGTCACCTCCCGGTAAATTTGCTTCAAAAAGTCAAACAGGTTAAAACTCAGGCCCGATAAAATAACAGTGAATATCCAGATGATTGCAATAGTAAGCAAAGTAATAATTGCAATTTTCAGCGATTCGAGGAAATCAAAGTTATGAATGACCTGATTCATAATAAAAAATTGGATCGCGATCCATATCCACATGACCTGAGTGATCGCATCGACCAGAATTCGCTCTTCCAGTACTACGATGTTCGATAGAATGATAGCTGGCAGCATTAGTACGATATAAGGCACCAAGGCGTAGACGCTTGCCTGTAGCACCTCTCGAAACCGTCCTTCGCCGCCTTTCACGGCACTGACGAGATAATTGGCTATAATCCAAGTTGTCCATGGCACGAGCAGCAGACAAACCTCCAGCAGCAAGTTCACCTTGCTCAAATCATAGGGATGAAAGATAAACCCCATTTTGAAGATAGAAAGCAAGCGGACGGCTATTGCAAGCAGCACGATCGTCAAAATCATAGCCCATGATATGGTGCGCTCTTTCAGACGGTAGAAGCCCTCATACGGATGAAGCAGCATGTACCATGCATCCCTGGCTTCCCTTCCATACTGAATGGCAAAGGCCGGCCGCGCCCGCCCCTTGACAAACCTCCTGATACGTTTGAAAAAATAACGTAAAAGTAGAGCGAATATAGCTAGTAGTACTACAGCAAAAAATAAGTTGTTTTGTATCCAGTTATTGCGGATGTTCCAGAAAGCTTCGGAGTAGCCTGCAGCGTCGAATGAATCCCGAAAGTGGTCCATTGCTTCCTTATACCGCTTCTCATGCAAGGCGATTTCCCCAAAACCTTTGTAGGGCAGATTCATCATGCCATTCTGCTCCACCACTTCCTCCCAATAGGGTTTGCTTTGCTCGTAGCTGCCTTCCGTATACAGCTTCACCGCTGTCAGAAAGCTATCTCCGAAAGCAGTCCGCTTAAAAACTTGCAAGACATTCAAACTGCTGTCGGCAACCCAAAGCTCCTTCTTGCTGTTCACCCCCAGACTTGTCGGATAATTGACAATGCCATGCTGATGTGCCAATTTATCCGAAGCCCCGAAGTACAGAAGCACTTGGCCATAAGGATCATAGACTGATATTTCTCCCGACTCGCTGTTCATGCTATACAAAAAACGATCCGAATCAATAGCGGTATCCACCAGCTTGCTTTCGTAAAAGGATTTATTTAAAAAAGCATCCACACCGCCGGCATTCAGCTTTTTAATTTGGCCTTTGTCAACGCCGAAGCTGGTCGTTAGTAGAAAGCGATCGGTAGAATACGTCACATTAGAAATCGCCCCGGGACGTTTGGCCACTTCTTGATCGAGCTGATGCTGATTAAGAATCGACCGCTTCAACCGTGTCAGCCAATCAATTTGGGTTTTATTAACGCCAAAGAAGCCTGTGAACTGTCCTTCCCCGTTCATCCTCAGCAGCCCCTGATAGGAATCTTTATTCACGATGTACATGACGCCCCTATGATCCACAACCAGCTTGGTTGGCACATAGAAGTATCCTTCAGGCAGCAGAGACGATTGCGGCTTATTGAAGGCGCGAACAAATTGCCCCTCCGCTTCGTATACGACCACCCGTTTATTGCCCGTATCGGCCACGTAGATCATACCATCTCCGGTAACAAATACACCTTCCGGCGCATTCAGGCTGCCCTCGCTTTCACTTCCCTCCTCACCAATCGAACGGAGGTAGCGCCCCTGCTGATCGAACACCACTATACGGTTGTTCCCGGTATCTGCGACATAAACCAGATCATCGGCGGTGATATATAGATCGCTTGGCTCCGATAAGGGCACATCGATATCCGTGTAACCGATTACTTGTCCGGGTACATAAATCGGTTGAATCCTGATCGCCCGATTTGTCTCCTGATCCATAAACCAGGTTGAATAAGGCAGGCTGGCCGAAGCCTTCGGCGGAATTAATGTCGCCATAGCAAGCTGCAGCCCTGCAAAGCAAGCAACTAGCAGCTTCAATGGAATTCGTCCTTTCATTTATTTCACCCCCGAATGCAGCATCGTCTGAATCATTTTGCGCTGAAACAGGAGAAACATGATGAGGTTTGGAATAAACATCAACAGCGCCGCCGCTGCCGCCATACTTTGACCGGCCACGCTGTTCTGAAGATTGATCGTCAGGCTCGACACATAAAAGCCGATCGTCTTCATCGTTTCCTTCGTCGTGTACAGTGTTGAGCCTTCTATATCCAGGTAAACCGCTTGGAACGTTATAATCGATATTGTTGCTACCGCAGGGGCCGCAAGCGGAATCATAATACGCGTAAAAATATACAAATCATTCGCTCCATCGAGTTTTGCTGCTTCTATTAGCGCATCCGGAATCTGATCAATAAATTGCTTCATCAGAAAAACCGCTACCGGCGAAGCAATAAACGGCAATATATGAGCCAGGTACGTATTTGTAATACCGAGGCTGCTTACGATCAGATATCGGGGGATCGCTACCGTCTCGGGCGCAAACATAAGCGACAGCATAATCATCGATAAGATGAGGCCTTTGAAGTGAAATCGGTGCTTGGAGAGTACATATCCCGCCATCGTGCTGACCAGAATGACAACAACAAGCGAAAGAAAAACGACAATGACGCTGTTGAATAAATAACGGGTAAATGGCACGACAGCTGCTCCCGCATGCAAAAATAGCTGCTCGAAATTACGCATCGTCGGCTCCTTCACCCAAATCGTAGGCGGGAACAAGAATAGCTCATTCATCGGTTTAAAGGCATTGTTGAACAAAAAAATAATGGGCAGCAGCATAAAGAATGCCAGGCCGATAAAACAAACAATAAGCAGGGATTTAGATATGGAAACCCGTTTGAGCTTGGAGAGCCTTAAGAATAAAGGTTTCTGGAAGCTCCTGAAGAGCTCCAAAGTCCTGGACAACTGTGAAAGCTTTGGAGGCGGCAATTGGGTCATCGACTATTCCCCCTCCTTTGCAGCAAATAATCGATAGCAAAACCGCATAACCAGATACGAGATAACTAATAGAACTACCGAAACTGCCGAGGCATAACCCCATTCATAACGTAAAAATGCATAATCATCGATATGATTCGTCATCAAATGGCCAGAATAGCTCGGCGTAATGGCTAGGCCTGTCAACTGGGTCGAGATAGCGCCTGCCTTAAGAGTTCCTACTATGGCCATCACCGCACTAAACAGCATCTGAGGTTTCATTGACGGTATTGTAATGTAGTACGCTTCTTGCAGTACATTCTTGATTCCGTCAATTCGCCCAGCCTCGTACAGCTCCGTATTTACGGTCTGCAACCCGCCCAGCATAGCGAGAAAACCTACGCCCATACTTGTCCATAACGTCACGATAATCATAATGTTCATCAAATATTTCGGATCCTGCAGCCACAGCTGCGATGTCTCTATCAGCCCAAGTTTAAGCAGGATATTGTTCAAATAGCCTACACGATCTCCGCTGAAGGTAGCGATCCAAATAACGGACAGCGCTACTCCCCCTGCCATCGAAGGCGCATACAGAGCTAGTGTAAAGTAGTCGCGAATATTCCGGGGCAACTGATGAATGAGCCAGGCAAAAACAAAAGACAGCGCGTAGCCCCCTGGCCCTACGATTAGTGCAAATTTGAACGTATTGGGCAGCGTGTGCTTCATAAATACAATGTCTTGCGTCAGCAGGGCGATAAAATTATGGACGCCGATAAATGTCGGAAACGAAAAACCATTAAACGAGGTAACGCTGAGCAACAGGGCCATGAGCACTGGAATTAAAATAAAACCGCAAAAAGCGATAAGAAACGGCGCCAAAAACAAATAGGACAGCCGGCTATCCCAGCATTCCCTTAAGAATCGGCGGAACCGCCGAACGAAGCGGGCTCCCCCAGGCGAGGAATGCGATCCCTTAGCTGGAAGAGTCAGACTTTTATTGTTCATTCGCAGCGCCTCCTTCTTTCAAGCTTTTGCTAAATTTTTCTTCACTGCGCGTTATATTCAGATTCGTATCCGGTCCAAAGCCAAACTCCTTCTGCTTGCGCGTCATTTCCCGCTGCAGCGATATCGCTGCCTTGCGAAGCGCTTCATTGGGCGGCATGCCGCTCAGCACTGTGTTATTCCAGGCAAAATCCATTTCCCTTCCCAGAAAGTAATAACCCGGCACGTATGGCATATTTCGCCCCCAGCTTGCCTGCTCGGTAAGCACCCGCATATCCTCCTCGGGCCATGGCACATCCTGCAAAGCCTCCAGATTGGCCGAATTCCAACGGTATTCAATCCCCGCGAACGATTCTATATCATTAGCATAGCTGGCTTGGGTGTCCCGCGAGGTCCACCAATCAAGGAACTTCCACGCCTCATCCTTTCGCTCGCTTTTCTCCATCACCATTGCGGCTGTCGTGCTCTGAGCTGACCAGCGAACAACCGTTCCATCCTCCTTTAACCGCCCCGGCAGCGGCGCCATTTTCCACTTGCCGCTAATTTCCGGTGCCGCTACACTAAGTTGGATATACGTATTGTAATCGGCAATGCCGATGGGCATATCACCGAAACGGAAATGGTTAAAAAAGGCCGGAACCTCCTTCGGCACGTTGTAGATGCTGAACAAGTCCGTCCATCTCCGAAATGCAGTCTGTGCCGCCTCGCTATCGATATTCGTCCGCATCCCATCTTCGGTATAAAACTCAACCCCCTCCTGATAGAAGGGCATAATAAATTCTTTCGCAGGGTAATAAAGCTCCATGCCGTTCTCCTGCAGCGTTGGCATTAGGTCCAGCATCTCATCCCAAGTATCCGGCGGATGAAGGCCAAGCCGTTCAAAGACATCGGTCCGATAAAACATCACGGCAAAAGATTGAGTTTCCGGCAAGCCATAAATGCCCCCGTCATACGAGTAGGAACGCATCACACCTGGACTAAACCGCTGCACAATTTGCTCGAAACCCGGCTGCACGGATAAGTCCGCTGCTGCTCCGCGCATCGCATAGTCAACCGGTGTTTCCATTCCTATGCCCAACGCAATATCCGGTTGATCTCCGGCAGCATTACCCAGCATAAGCACATTGGTGCTTGGCATCAGATTCACGTTGACCTGTATGCCAGTACGAGGAGTGAAATCAGCCTCAATCATTTTTTGCAGCAAATCGACATAATCCCGCCCCCGTTGCACCCAAATGGTAAGCGCTTCGTCCTCATTCAAATCCTTTAAATCATATTGTTGAAAAAAGGTGCGCACAAAATTATGCGTACCGTAGCTGATTCTGTCCCAGAGACCCGGCAGCTCCAGCTCCGGCTCAGCTTCTCGCTCGCGTACGACCAGAAAGTCCAGCAGAAGCGCCTGGCTTTCCATCGGCTTAAGCCATGTATTGATGCTCGATTGAATATCCGCAAATACCTTGATTTGATTCGGAATATCATTGACATTCTCAAGCAGCTCTTCGAGGCTGTTCATGGCCGCAGAAATGGCCGTAGTCGGATCGGTCACATGCTGATTCAGGCCATTGGCATAATCCCGAACCGTCCGAAGTCGTTCGATAACGTCGGATAGCTTGGTCTCGATGTGCGGATCATACGTCTTTAACTGCCAGTTCCTTCCTGTATCCAGATTTGAGCCGCTCCCGCTGCCGTAATTGCCGGAAATCAGACGAATATCCCGCTCCACAACGCTTAGATCCGTCAATGCGTCCCGCAAGGACTGCACAGCAGGGGCAATCAAAGCGCTATCGGCGATAAGCCTGAGCTGATGATCTCCTTCTTCCAGCCAGAAAAGGTAAGGTTGTCCCAAGTCATCCATGAATGGCTTGATCGTCATATCCGTTTGAGCCGGCAAGGCATAATGCAGCAGCTCGCGGAATGGCACCTTCCCGTCCAGCAGCACAGTGCGATATACAGCTGCCTTGCCGTTATAGGCCTGCAAATACTTCATGTCAATTACATACCAACCGCTTGAAGGTACGGTAAATGCCCACTCAATCCAGTCCCCGGCCTGCTGCCAGCGTTCTCCGCCAATCGTATTATAAACAAGCCTTCCTTTGGGATCGGGTGAAATATAAGGCTCCGCCAGGCTTTGTGTCTGAATCCCTATCGCAGATTTGGCAGCGTACTGCTCAGCCTCGATAACCGTATACCAGCTGCTGCCTGGTAATTCGGCTGGGGTAGAGTTAGCTGCTACATAGTCGGCATACGACGGAATCCGTTGGGGAGCGGCAAAAATTAAAGAAGCCAGCGCTACTGGCTCACGTCCCCCTGTCATCCGAATCGTGTTTTTTCCCTTCTTGAGCGGCCACAAAAGCGGCTCGGACGACACCGCATAATCTACGACCTGCAACGTGCTCCATTTGGTTATTTCGGTCTGCACCGGACGAATTTCGTTGCCGAGCCCGTTGCGCTCATACGGATATTGGCCGTCCTTCCAAAGCCTCTCGAGTATGATTCGCTCCGCTTCCTGATACGGATAACGCTCGTTAATCTGGATGCCGCGTGCGATACTCGCATAGCTGCCCTTTAGTGGAAAATATTCAACCGTAAGCGCATACAATCCCTCCTGCGGAGCCTCCACCGTCCACTCAATCCAGCCTTCAGAACTCGTCCAGTCGATCACGTTTCCCTTTTGCTCATCGTTGCGTGCTTGGATCTGGCTGTCATGCGAGATTGCTGAATAGTCCACCGCTTGGATCATAATTTCCCCAGGCTTCATCTCCTCAGCCTGATTGCCGCGCAGCCAATGCGCATACACCGGTAACGGTTGCGCTTTAGGATCGGATGGCTCCGCAAGAACAGATCCCAAATAGATCGAGCTGGCTTGATACTCGGGAAACAACTGTTCTTCCTTAAAATGACCTTTTGATATCCACAGCATAAGGATTAGAAACAGGATAAAGCACCAGCTGATTATTTTCCGCATCGAGTATTCCCTCCTCATACGGAAGCTCCCCCGAGCAAAAGCGATTCTCCGCTCTCCCGCTCAAATAGATGCACTTTATCCATTCGCAGCACCAACTTGATCGTATCCCCTATGCGCACGGGTATATGGGCATCCGCCCTCGATACGATGGCAGTCCCCCCCAGATCGGTATGTATATAAGTATCAGAACCCATGGGCTCTTTCATTGCAACGGTTACTTGAACCTGCCACTCGCCATACGGCTCGGCTTGCAAGGCATCAGCGTCACATAGCACATGCTCCGGGCGCAGCCCGAGCACAACCTGCCGCCTGCTGTTCGGCAGCCCTTGACTCATTCCTTGCAAGTGCCGTGCATATGCCTTCGGCAAAGGCAGCCTCAAACGTCTATTTTCAAAATAAAAACCATCCTCATGTGAGGCAATTATCCCGTCAATGAAATTCATTTGAGGTGATCCAATAAAACTCGCTACAAATTTATTTGACGGTTCATCATAGAGAATCTGCGGAGCGGCCACCTGCTGAATTCTGCCATCGCGCATGACCACGATCCGTGTGCCCATTGTCATCGCTTCTGTCTGATCATGCGTCACATAGACGAAAGTGGTCTGTAATTGACTGTGAATTTTAATAATTTCCGCACGCGTCTGCGCCCGAAGCTTGGCATCGAGGTTCGAGAGTGGCTCATCCATCAGGAATGCTTTTGGCTCGCGCACTAATGCTCGTCCCAATGCTACCCGCTGCTTCTGCCCTCCGGACAGTTGGGCGGGCCGCTTCGTTAATAGGTGTGAGATTTCAAGCATTTTGGCCGCCCGGCTGACGCGCAGCTCCACCTCATGCTTAGCCACCTTGCGCAGTTGCAGGCCTAGTGCCATATTTTCATAGACCGACAAGTTCGGATATAGCGCATAATTTTGAAACACCATCGCAATATCCCGATCCTTTGGCGAAACATAGTTCGTAAATTTGCCGTCGATGTAAATATTCCCTTTAGACACATCCTCGAGTCCGGCAAGCATTCGCAGTGTTGTAGACTTGCCGCAGCCAGACGGGCCAACCATAACGAGAAACTCCCCATCCGCCACTTCGAGATGAAAATCGTTTACCGCGGGATTGGGCTCACCCTTGTAATGTTTGTATACATGTTGAAACACCACGTTTCCCATAGTTCTAAAAGCGCCTCCCCTCAGCTTGTCCGCAAAGCTTGCAAAGCTTTCTTTTAATATCTAATTTTTCGCCCGTCCCCTCTTCCCGCCTTTGTTACTCTTAGTTTACCGGGGGAGTATGGCAGCGTCTTTGCAAATCTTATTGTTTCTTGTTCGTTCGTATTACTTATGATAGTCCCTTCCTTTAGAGAGCGTTTGCATTTTATTGACTTGTTTGATGCATCCACATTTACATTCACAAAGCCACATCAATAAAAAAAGGTATCTCAAGGACATAGTTCAAGTCCCAGAGATACCGTTTTTTTATACCGGATGTTGCCCATCATTAAAACAGCTGCTACTTCCCTTCGACAATTTCGCCTTGCCACGCCAGCATGCCGCCAGCGACATTAACGACGTCAAAGCCCTGGAGTGTCAAAAATTCGCATACGCGTCCGCTGCGTCCGCCGCTGCGGCAAATAAAGACAACTTCGCCCTCCACGTCATGCACTTCGTGTGCGCGCGCTTGGAATTGAGAAAGCGGAATGCTTCGGGCCGAGCTGATATGTCCCTCTTCCCATTCGTCCGGCTCGCGGACATCGATCAGATTTAAAGTTACGCCTTGGTTCAACTGCTCCTGCAGTTCGTCAGTCGTCATTTCGCGGTACATCGTTCCATCACCTTTCACCGTGGAAATTAAGCTTTCCTAGCATTGTAACGCGGCTGGGCCGTCTCTGTCCAATCCAGCTCGACAGGGTTACTTTCCGCCTCGATTATTGGATCTGTTTTTGGCAGCGAGCAGCCGGTTCATCGTTCCGGTACTCTCTTGCTGCCGGGAAGAATTCGGATTCGCCGACTGAGATGCGGGAGGCTGCGGCTTGTTCGGCGAAGCTCCTTGCTGCGAATGTTCTTGTTGCGAACGTTTTAGCTGCGCATCCGGCTTAGGCGCGGAGCCACGAGAGCTAGGCGATGGAACGGGAGGCGCCGTCGGCCGAGTGCCGGAACGATCCAGAACCGATGCGCTTTGCGAGGGTGACTTCGGTTCGGTCGATTGCCCCATTCCGGTTGGGACTTTGGCTTGCCCTTCCAACTGTTTCCTCGTAAGTTCCACGCCAGCAGCCTTCCCGCTATCATCCGCTCCATAAAATCGGGAGCTGGCTGCCGCCTTTCGTTTCAACTGCTGAAGGGCGGTTGCTGTTGCCGGAGCGACTCCGCCGTCCGCTCGCCCCACGACCTTGCTTCGCACTTGAAGCCGAGCTATCGCCTGGCCAACCAGCAACCTCCATGGAATCGATAATCGGCGCACGGCGATGTCCAAGAGCCATAATAATAAAATCGTAATCAGCATCTCCCGCGTCCAGTCGTACGCTTCCCTTCGAACCGTCTTATCGCCGCGGAAGGCTAATAGCGCATCCTCCAGTCCCAGCTCTCGCCCGCCTGTAAGGGATGCTATCCGCGCAAGCGTCTCTCCGCCTTTGTCATCCTGTATGCGATACTCCGGCGAATAAGGGATGACGAGACCCGCCGTCTGTCCGCCTTCCGATACGAATTTGCCTTCCTTCGACACTTCCCCCACTTTTGCGAGATAGGCGCCAGGCTGCAAACTTCCGATGGACGCCTCGTATTGCCCAGGCGCAACGGGCATCAGCTCCGTCGGTTTCGCGGAACCGTCCTTAGCCAATCCTTCGATTGTCGCACCAAGCTTCGTGCTGCCGCCTGCGCCCGCATCGCTGCTGCTTTCTACCTTTAACAGCCCGGCTCCGCCCGTCATTTCGGCCGATACCCGGTAAGGCCTGCTGTCGAATTGCGGGAACGTCCACTTCACCCATTCTGCGAACAGCTTCGGAAACGACTCCCACTGCATCCATTGCGGTGACCACTTGCCAGTAACGTCGCTTGTCCATGCAACGGTCCGTCCGGAGCCGTATTGCCATCTGGCCAGCACGGGATCTCCCTCCGGCGACCAAAGCGCCACCTCGGCAAGCTCCTTGGAGGTTGTCGCGATATACGCCTGTAAGGGCGGTACGCCTTCCTTCCATAACGACGCCCATTCTCCGCTGCTGCCGATTGCCGGGACGAACTCGCCGTCTACCACATACGTTCTGGTCATCAGGACCGTTTCGCGGCTGAAAATGGCAGGTAGCGTACTTTGATCCCGCGTAAAATAATACCGGCCCTTCGCATCATTCGCCAGACGCTGGAGGAGCGCCTGATCCGCGCCGTCTCCAACCGCCACAGTCGACAGCGTCATCAGATGATCGTTCATGGCATCCGTGATGACGGAGTAATTCCCCGAGCTTCCGGACTGTCCGTCCGTCAGAAGAATCATATGCTTCCGTTCCGCTTCCAACTCAAGCAACCCTTGATAACCCGATTCCAGGGCCGTATAGATTTCCGTGCCGCCTTCAGGCTGAATGCCCTGAATGTTCTCGATGACGTCTTCCCGGTTCGACAGCTTAGTCGGCTCGACGACCCACCAAGGCGCGGAGTCGAAGGCGACGACGCCTACCGTATCCTCGTCCCTCATCAGCTCCACGGTGCGAATGGCAGCTTCCTTGGCAAGCTCCAGCTTGCCGTCCGACATGCTTCCCGAACGGTCGATCACAAGGACAAGACCAAGCGAAGGAATCTTTTTCCTCCCCTCAAGATCCATACGGACGGGAAGCGCATCTTCGATAGCGGTTTTGAAGTAACCGCCAAGCCCGTAGGACTGCTCGCCGCCAAGCATCATGAGGCCGACTCCGTAATCGGAAACCGCGGAGCCCAGCCACTCCATAGGTTTCTCCGCAATGCGGGTTGCAGGGACATTATTTAAAATAATGCTGTCATATGCCGCGTATTCCGCCAGCTCCTGGGACAACTGCTCAGGCTCAATCGTGTCAAAGCCGATCAAAGAAGAAGCAAGCGCTCCCTCCAGATTGACGGATGATCCCGGATCTCCTTCGACGATGAGCACTTTGGGAGGACCATTGACGCGGCTAAAAGCATAACCGCTGTTGTTTGCCGCCTGCTCGTCTCCATCGACGTGGATTTCGGCGCGGAATCTGTGGAAGCCGGGTTCAAGCGCCGTACTTTGCAAAATAAAGCTGTTATCGCCAACCTCCAGTTGTAAGTCGCTGATGCTTAGCTGTTGATCGTTCTGGTAAATCCGTAGCTCGGCTTCCCCGGAGAAGGTGCTCTTGATTGTAATCTCGAAACCGAAGGTTTCGCCTTGCTTCAATGAGGACGGCACCTTGAGCTGTTCCAATGCGGCATCGCGCTTCAGCGATGAAACGATCGGCACCACGTCTACGGCGATACCGGCGTCCTTCAGCATTCTGGCTGCGCGAATGGCATCGCCGCTGTTCTCCGAGCCGTCCGACAGAACGACAAGTCGTCCTCCCCCTTGTTCGCGAAGCATCGCGGCGGCAAGCTGAAGACCTTTGGCCAGGTCCGTATAACCGTCCGACAGCCCCGTCCGGAACCGGTAGTTACCTTCTTCGGCCAACGCTTCCGAGGTTAACCCGCGATCCACGACAGCGGACAGTCCAAACGATACGATGCCTCCTGCATCGCTTTTGTCCTTGTCGCGCCAAGCCTCCGCGATCCATTGGCCCATACGCGGATCTTCATTCATGCTGGCCGAACGATCCGCTACGAACACCACGTTGCGTTGCTCTTGCGTGCGATAGGGCTGCACTTGCGCAAGCAGAAGTACGATAAGCAGCAGGATGATGGAACGAATCGATATCGCCGCGACTTTGCGCGCGCCCGAAAGTCGGCTTGCCGTCCGGCACATCCAAATGACATAAGCTGCCCATGGCACAAGCAGCCATAGAGCTAACGCATGCTCAACCGATATGCCCACGGCGGTACACCTCCCACTCCAGCATAATCAAGCCCAGCAGCAAGACGGCTGCCCAATGGATCAAGGATTGCTGCATGCCGTTGTTTTGCTTTTGTCCGGCATTAACGGTTTGATTGTCTTCATCATCTTGCTGCACGGAGTGAAACGCAAGCTGTTCGCCAGAAGAAGAAGAACGAACGGCCTTCAGCTCCTCCATATCCGGCGAAACGGCCAGTAAGCGGGAGGCGATCAGTTGGCCTGTCGCATCGCGTTCTTCCAGACGATAGAGACCCGGCACATCGGGAACGCGTATTTGACTATCGTTCCGTTCCACCTCCATGGTAAAGCTGCCGGTCTCTTGTTCGCGCGAAATGAGCGCAGGACCGTCCAGCTTCGCCCAACGGGCGGTCTCCGTCTCCGCTTGCAGCGCGACAGACATAGAAGACCCGGCAAGACCGGATCCCAGCTGGGGCAGTGAACTGCCGTTCATCCACTCCGCGGCTTGCACGATAAGAATGGGAAACTCCGGCCTAAGCGGCAGATCCGTGTCCTGCAGGTTAAAGGTAAATCGAAGGCGAGGACGTCCCTGCTCCGTTCCGGCAATAATTGCGGGATATCCCCCGTACGTAAGAACAGGATTTCCCCATGCCGCGTCTTGACCGCCAACCTCGTACAAACGCCCGATATGCGTGTCCTGCAACGTAATGTATGCCGTAACGGGATGCTCCAAGGCCTTCGCTTCCGTACTTGTCGGTACAACCGTGCCAGTGCCATCCGCTACCGGATGATCCATATTCCATACCGGCATGCCGCCAAGCCACTCCGCCCAACCTGCCGATTCCTTCAGCTGTTCTAGCTGCCCATCTACTAGAACCCAGTCCAGGTCGCGGGCGATCTCCCCTGTCGGAGGAGGTTGATCGGGACTGCTTTTTACAATCTGAACGCCAGCCAGAGCAAGTGCTTTCTCCAGGAACATGTTGCCGCTAGTGACAAGCAGCGCTTTGCCTGTCTGAGTACCTTGCGGAAATTGGAATGCCATGTTATCCGCCGTAATGAAGTCCGGCTCGCCTCGAAGCTCCGCGGTATAGTAATCGGCCGGAGGCAAGACGTCCGTCTCCTCGCTTTGCCAGCTCAGAGCATCCGTCTCCATGTCCACTCCCGTACGGTAAACTTCGCCCTCATCCAGCACGAATGCCCTTATTGTCACGTTATAGATTCGAGAATGCTCGCTATCATTGCGCACTGTAACGGTCGCAATTTGATGCCCCGGAGAGCTTCCGGATTCGCGCAGGCCAAAGCTTAGAATTGAGCCATTCTCAAACGGCGAGTCTGCCGCCTCTGAGGGTCCAGCGTGCCATCGCTCCGTTTGCGCGTTCAGCAGCAGCTCCGAAGCTTCCTTTGCGTCGATCCATTCCCCATCCGTCAGTACGATCGTCTGACCACCCTCCCCGCCATGAAGCGAATCTGCAAAGGATAACGCAGCCGAGTTGTCGGATCTGCCGTAGAACGGAACGATGCCGTCCAGAATCTCGGCCAACCGTCGATGGTCGCTCTCGCGAGACGCCAGAACCTCAGGCTCCGCGCCAGAGACGACAAGCGAGATCGGTCTCCCGGACGGCTGCTCCGCCAGCCAAGCCTCGGCTTGCCGGAGTCCGTGCTCCAGTCTGGTCAAACTCTCGGGTCCTTCGTCGCCCCTACTTGCGCTCATGCTGCCCGAACGGTCGATAAACAACACGGCATGTCCATCCGGGGAGGCCGCCCCCCATCTCACGGGCTGCATTAGCGCAAGCACTGCAATAAGCGCGGCAAGCAGCTGCAGGAGCAGCAGCCACCTGCTCCGCAGCTTCTGCCAAGGCCGGTTGGCTTCCTGCTCTCGAAGCAGGCGGTTCCATAACATATGGCTGGGTACGACGGTATCGGTATATTTTTTTTTGAGGATGTACATAAGCGCGATAATAGGCAAAGCAACTGCGAACCATGCGGATGCTGCCGATAGGAACTGCATGCCGATATTGTCCCCCTTATCTTCATGATGCGAATGAGAACCAGCCGCTAAAGACGCAGCGTATTCGGTATCGTGGCAAGACTGGCTATTATATCGGAGATGGATCTGGATGTGTCGATGAAAACAAACGGGATGCCGCGATCGGCGCATTGCCGTCTCAGCTCGTCCTGAAATTCTGCCAGCGTTTGACGGTATTGTCGCAGCAAGCCGCCGGACAACGCCACTTCCTTGCCAGTGCCGAGCTCCGCGTCGATCAACCTTAATTCCCCATCCAGGCGCGGATCGAGCTCCTGCGGAGACAACAATTGGACGAACACGACATGCTGACCGGCAGCTGCAAGAGCGAGCAGCGTCTCCGCGATCCCCGATTCATACCAGCCATCCGTAAACACCCAGCTCACCCCCGCTCTTCTGGGCAATCTCCCCGGTTGCCGAAAGGGCCTAGACAAATCGGAGATACTGGCATCTGCTTCCCGCGTCTCTGGAGGGTTAATTGAATGGGGTGATGCAGATTTCGCTGGCTTCTGATCGGAGATGCCGATTCCTGCTGCCGTCGCCTCTGACCGTTTAGACGGAAGGTCTGCTGCCGGGTTCGATGGTTTCTGATCGGCCAAGTACCGAAACAGATGCAACGATGACGCGCGGCCGCCTGCCAGCCGCACACCTTCGTCCATCCCTTGTCCGGCGAACGTTCGGACGGAGAGACGATCGCCGCCGCACAAGGCGGCGTATCCGACGGCTGCCGCCAGACGGAGGGCGCATGTCAGCTTATTAGCCTCTACCCCGCCGAAATTTGACATGGAAACGGAAGTATCTATATACAACGTAGCATGCAGCTCCTGTTCATCCCAATATTGGCGAATGAACGGTTTGCCCGTTCGTCCGTACACGTTCCAGTCGATCCGTCTAATATCGTCGCCAGGCGCATACGGTCTGTAATCCGCGAATTCCTGGGAGCCGCCGAGCGAGGTCGAGCGTCGTTTGCCTGCCAATGTCCCTTGCACGCGGCTTCCTCCGGCCAGACTCATTCGCTCCAGCTTTGCGAGCAGTCCGGACTCCGGGAACAAATAAGAGAAAGCTTCGTCTCCGCCCTTTATCTGCTGGAGCTCCTTCGTCGAAGTCATCGCTTGGCCTCGATCTCGCGAATAATTGACATCGTCATGGCATCCGTATCCATCCCGAGCGCCTGCGCTTCGTAGCTGAGCACGATGCGATGCCGCAGAACAGGCAGCGCGACATCGCGGATATCTCCCCATGACACATGAAGCCTGGCAGAGGCAAGCGCTTTGACCTTCGCTACGGACACAAGCGCTTGCAGCGCGCGCGGTCCTGCTCCGAATCTCGCATATCGCTTGATCTCTTCCGGCGCATCCTCCTCGCCGGGATGGGTCATCATGACAAGCTTGACTGCGTTATCCAGCACATCCTCGGAGACAAGCAGCTCCCTCGCCGCAGCTTGCAGCTCCAGCAGCTCGCTGCCGCTAATGATCGTGCTCGCGCTTGGTTTCGCGCTAGTTGTCGTGCGGCGAACGATTTCCTTCAGATCTTCTCGCGTCGGATAATCCACTCCGATCTTCAACAGGAATCGGTCCAACTGCGCTTCCGGAAGCGGGTACGTACCCTCCTGCTCGATCGGATTTTGAGTAGCCAATACGAAGAACGGCCGAGGCAGCTTATGCGTCTCGCCGCCAGCCGTTACCGTGCCTTCCTGCATCGCTTCCAGCAGCGCGCTCTGCGTCTTGGGCGTCGCGCGGTTAATCTCGTCCGCCAGCACGAGATTGCCGAAGATCGGTCCCGGTTGGAATCGCTGCGATGCGGCTCCTGCCGCGCCGAAGTCGATCAGCGTCGTCCCCGTAATATCCGACGGCATCAGATCCGGCGTAAATTGAATGCGGGAGAATTGCAGCGCCACGGCGTCAGCTACGGTGCGGACCAGCATCGTTTTGCCTAGTCCCGGAATCCCCTCCAGCAGAGCATGTCCCCCTGCCACAAGACACCAAAGGAGCTGATCCACAACCGTGCGTTGCCCCACGATTACCTTCCCGACTTCCTCCCTTAGTGCCGCAATCCGTCCCGCAGCCTCCGCAAGCTGCTCCTTCGACTCTATCATTGTTAATGCCTCCTCTTATGATCGCAGGGGCTTAGGGGTCCCTGTAGTATTCGGAATCACTTTTCTGAATCATGTTCTCTCTTTATAATCGTGTTCGTCTCAATCACTTTCACATCTTCCTGCCGCAACTCCAACATGATAATGGCAGGGGTTTAATGACGATTCAACATGGTGGCGCCAGGCACTGTGTGACGAGTGATTGTATATGAAAAATCATACACAATAGTGCTCGGAAGCTACTTGTTGAGCAATCGTGTATGAAATTTCATACACATCTTTGTCGATTCCCCTTGCGCGACAAGTTTGTGTATGAAATATCATATACATTCGGGGTGCCTGGTACTTTGACGAGTGATTGAGTATGAAATATCATACACAATTATGTTCGGAAGCTACTGGTTGAACAAATGTGTATGAATTTTCATACACATCTTTGTCGATTCCTCTTGTGCGACACGTTTGTGTTTGAAATATCAATTTCGTCGTGCAGTCAGGTCCTTCTGTTACGTACTACATGAATACGCCGACCCGGGAGAGCCGGCGCGCAACACATGGAATCACGGAATCGTTAGTCCGGTTGTATTTGATCAAAATATTGTTTGACTTTATCCTGCATACTGGCAGGCAGTTGAGTTCGTCCCAGTGTCCACTTCGCTTCAGCGGCGTATTCGCCGTACACTTCGTTGTATGGACGAGTGGTACCGTCGATCATCGGAGATTGTCCGCCATTCTGTGTGGTTCCACCGGTCGATGGACCAAAGTCGTTCTCAATCTGGCCATCACCCTGCATACTTCTGGGCGTTGTCACCAATTCCCGACCGCCGACTCCTGATCCGGCACCAGAGCCTTGACCTGCTCCGCTGCCGGAGCCTTGACCTGCTCCGCTGCCATTGCCTTGTCCCGCTCCGCTGCCGGATCCTTGGCCCGCTCCGCTGCCAGAGCCTTGGCCTGCTCCGCTGCCGGAGCTTTGGCCCGCTCCGCTGCCAGAACCTTGGCCCGCTCCACTGCCGGAACCTTGGCCTGCTCCGCTGCCAGAGCCTTGGCCCGCTCCACTGCCAGGGCTTGCCCCGCTGCTGCCAGTGCTTGCCCCGCTGCCGCTGCCAGGGCTTGCCCCGCTGCCGCTGCCGGGGCTTGCCCCGTTGCTGCCAGGGCTTGCCCCGTCGCCGCTGCCCGCTTGGCCAGCTGCCCAAGACGGCGGCACAGCGCCGCCTTGAGCGGCCAGCGACTCCGCCAGCTGGCGGCCGCTTTGCCCGAGCTGGCCCGCAGCCGCCCGGGCCAGCTCCTCCAGCTCGCCCTGCGTCAGCCCGCGGGCGAGCGCTTGCTCCAGGGCGGCGAGGCCATCGCCGCCCTCCTCGCCACCGGCGGGCTCACCCTCGGCCGCCGAAGCTTCTCCGGCGTCGCGCACCTGCCGCGCCGCCTCATCCAGCGCCGCCGCGAGCTCGCCGGCGGCGCCTTCTTGCGGCTGCTGCCCGGCCAGCCGCTCCAGTGCTTCCGCCAGCGCTTCGCGCTCCGCTGGCGACAGCTCCCGCAGACGCGAGCGAAGCTCGTCGATCGCGTCTGCGAGCGCTTCGGCGGCGCGGGCTTGCATCGCCTCGCCGATCTTTTTAAGCTCGCGCTGCTCCGTCATCGCGTCCGCTACAGCCTGCAGCCGCTGAGCGGCAGCCTGCGCTTCCTTTGCCGCGAGCTCCAGCTCCTTCATTGCCGCTTCAAGCTCCTTAAGCGCCTTCGCGGAGTCGACGCCCGGCTCTTTGAGCTCCTTGCGCAGCTCGTCGAGCGGTTTCAGAAGCTTGTCCTTCTCCTCGTCAGGCAGCTCAAGCTCCTCAAGCTTTTTCTCGAGCTCCTCGCGTTCCTTTTCCATCTGACGGATCGCCTCTCTGGATTCCGCCAACGCTTCCGCCCTGTCATCCAACGGATTAGGCAACAGCAGAAGCAGAACGATCATCAACCATGCAGCCAACGCCCCAAATACGAGGGGGCGCCACCGTTTCCAGACTGGCCATGGCAAAGTTCGTCTCAAATCCGACGTATAACGTCTGGCGGCTTCTTCTGCCTCCTCGCGCTGCAATCGCACGATAATCTCATTAGCGGAACGAACGGAACCAGGCTCCTTCGGCATTAAACCTTCCAGGGCCGTCGAGATGGCATCTTGCGGTTCGCCCCGATCCATCTGCCTGGCCGCGTCACGTACGCTTGCGCGCCGCCAGATCCCTAATCCGATGCCAACGACCAAGCCTGCGCCTACAACGATCAGTAGCATCTGCCGCGAATGCAGCAAAGGCCAAATCCGGCTGGCCGCAAGTATAATCGCGCCCGCCAAGCTCCCCCCGAGCAAGCCGTACAACCCCATCCGGGTCAGTGCGAATAAGGTCAGGCGCTTTTTCACTTTGCTTAGGTCATGCAGCAATGGATCCTTATTCATCCTGAACCTCCCCCTAAAAAGTCATGTTTCTCCTGTTTTCTCGTTCCTTCCTTCGCCCCGGCTTACTTACGTCCGGTTCTCCCCCTCAGCCGAGGGCGCAAATGACGGATTGCCATCCAATTCGCGAAGATTGCTAGTACGCCGAATACAATCATAAATTCTTGCCACAAAGCCATCGGCGCGCCTTTCGGCTGCGTGTTCCCGCTCCAGCGGTTGACCATAAACGCCTGATCGGAAATGGAAGGGTCAAGAATGCTGTACAAGGCGCCTACAGGATTCAGCGCGATAATATGGCCGACCCATGAATAGGAGGTAGTAGCCGAGATCGTTCCCGCTGCGCGAGCCTGATCCATGACGCTTTGCATGACGAAGAACAAAATAGCTGTTCCCGCGAACATAAACAACGTCACTCCATAGGTGGAGATTACCGATATCATCGTACGTTTTAACAGGGTCGAGAACAAAATGCCGAACGAACCCAGCACAATCATCATAAACAAGTAGAAAACAAATACGAGCACAAGCTGCTTCGGCGAAACACCGCCATAGAGAAACATCATGCTGTAAACGGGTACCGTGGCGAACACGATGAGAATCATAAAGCTTAAGGATGACACCAGCTTGCTGAGTACGATCGTCGCGGAGCTTTGCTGCGTCGTAAGCAGCAAATTCAGCGTCTGCTTCTCCCTCTCGCCGCTAATGACGCCTGCCGTCAGACCTGGCGCCATAAAGGCAATCAAACCAAGCTGCGCCATGCTCAGAAAATAGAACAAAACCTTGCTTTGCTCGGGATTGAAGGCCGCGCCTCTGCCCGACATTCCTTGCGTCAAGTAGATGGCGCTCAGCGACATAAGTCCGAGAGCGAATAAGTAGAAAAACAGCGTCCACATGGCACGCGGCGTGCGCATGCGAAGCCGGAACTCTTTGTCGAGCACCGGGTTGATCAGCTTCGAACGCCAATTGAATTTGTTTCTTCCGGCAGCGGCATGTTCATTCATCGGCGGCTCCCCCTCTCGTAATTTCCAGGAACACGTCCTCAAGATTCGTCTGCGCCTCGCTAAAGGATACGATACGGAAGCCCTGCCCCATCAGTCCGGACAACAGCTCCGCCTGATCGGAGTCATCGCCGCCGTAATGGATTCCAATGCCGCGATCGTCGCGCAGCAGTTTATTGACGAATGGCTGCTCTTCCAAGTATGATTCGGCTTCCTCCAGACGGTCAAGCAATCGGATATGCAGAATTCGTTTAACGCGCAGCCGGCTCTGAATATCGGCTACATTGCCTACCGCAACCATTTGACCGTGCTCGATGACACCGATTTCGTCTACCATCTCCGCCAGCTCGGGCAGAATATGAGAGGAAATAATAATCGTTTTGCCCATCAACTTCAGTTCCTTCAATATTTCCCTCATCTCGATCCGGGCGCGGGGATCTAGGCCGGATGCGGGTTCATCGAGAATAAGCAGATCCGGATCATGTACGAGACATCTGGCGAGGCACAGTCTTTGTTTCATCCCTCTGGACAAGCTGTCCACGTAAGCATCCCGTTTGTCCGTCAGGTTTACAAGCTCCAGCAACTGCGGGATGAGCGCCTCGCGCTCCGCCTTCGGAATGCCATAGCTCGCTCCATAGAAATGCAAGTATTCAACAGCTTTAAACTGGTCGTACACGCCAAAAAAGTCCGGCATATAACCGATTCGCTTGCGAACCTCGTGCGGATGTTTGGTGACGTCGAAGCCGTCTACTTTAGCCACGCCTGCTGAGGGCGCCAGCAGCGTCGCGAGGATGGACATCGTTGTCGATTTGCCCGCGCCGTTGGGACCGACGAATCCGAATACGGTTCCTCTACCGATCGTGAGATCAATGCCTTTCAACGCATGGAAGTTGCCGAAGGACCTCGCTAGCCCGCGTATTTCGATCATCGGAGTTGCAGCGGCTTCCACAGCCGTATTGGCTCCGCTCTCTGCTTCGTTCTCGTATACAAAAGTTGCCTTTTCTTCGCTCATGGCTGCAAAACCTCTCCTTCCAACGTCAGCTGCGGCATCCAGATCATGCCTTCCGATGTACTGACCATCTTGAGACGTATAGATTGCGCGGGAGTCAGGTAAGCAGCCGGCGCTTCCAGGCTGCCGCCAAGCTCGACCCATTGACCAGTCGATTCCTGCCAGATGCTCCACACCGCGTTTGGATTGCTGTTTCCATTTACGAAATTAATATCCAGTTTGTCGTAGGCGACTCCATATCCGTTAGGCAACAAATATTCCATCTCCATCTCTCCCGCGCTGATTTGCATCGTTCCATCGCCATATGAGCTGTAGCTTTGAATCGTATTCGAGGTCATAATGGGCGACATGGCTCCTGCGGGGACGTGCACCCGCCCGCCAGTCTGGATAACGGGCTCCAGTTCCTTGATCCACATACGTAAATTATCGGATTGAACTTTGGCGCCGTCGACCAAGTATTGGCTCGCATGGTCTTCGCTGAAACCTACGATAACGGGTTGTTGTGCCTGCAGCACTCCGTTATTAAATCGATTGAAGTACATGTCAAGCAGCTCGCGTTGTCTGCGATGCTCATCGACTTGCCTGTTATTCATTGGATGCGGGAACACGCTTCCGCCGTAATAATAGTAGCCTTGAGCGGGTATGGACGGCAGTACGGCTTCGCCGCTTTCCCCTTTCTTAAGATCGCCAATCGACGTTGAAGATCCTTGCGCAAGCAGATAGACGTCGGTCAAATCAACCGTCGTATTGTTGGTGACGATGGCTTTGGAAGTACCGTTGTCAACCTTATAGCTCACATCCAGAGTACCTGTCTCTTCTGCAGCGGCTGCTTGCCGATCTGTCCAAAGCTTGCGAGTGGACCAGTACGGAACGCCCTTCCAGACGGCCTTTGTCTCCGCGTTGCCACTCCACAATTGATAATGCCCGTTCGAATTGAGGCCGTTTCTCATTCCGTTATCGCCATAGAAACGAATAGGTTTTGCTTCGTCGAACAACGCCGTAACGGTGCCGCCGGCCGGAGTAAAGATGCCTGTGCCTCCCGATATGACGGCATGCCCGTCACCGGATATTTCTACGATCTCCACCGTATGCGACATAACGGACCGCTTATCGCCGGAGCCGATGAAGAATACCGTGACCCCCATGACGATCGATAATACCGGGATGAGCCACCATGCCCATTCTCTGCGATCGGCTTTCGCGAGCACGATATACAACATAGGCGCAATTACTAATATATAAATACCTAACATAGCAATAAGCAGCAGCAGCTCGGGTTGTTTAATGGATGGGAACAAATCGAGAATATTGTTTAGCTGCCAATATTGATTCAAATATCCGCCAGATCCCATTGCCGCATTCACAGATGTCGGCATTAAGGTGTCGCTAAGTAGCTTGGCCCACAACAATGAGCTTCCCGCCCACGAAGCCATCGGCTCCAGGGAAGGATCAAATGCCGCGTATACGATTTGTCCGAAGCCTTGTTCGGCGGACACAGCGAGCGGTACCTCGCCTTCAACAACGATAGCCGTGCCGCGGACGGCTTTGCCGTTTGATACCGTAAGACCATTCGGCAGCGCCAGACTCTCCCCGCCAGCCGACTCCAGAGCCAGGGCGCTTGTTAATTGCGAAGTGCCCCCCGCTACCACAGGCGCCAGCTCGGCAAATGCTCTTGACGTTTGTTCATAGCCGGCGCCGCCGGAGAGGACTAACGTTCCTCCTCTAATGACCCAATCCCGAATCGCCTGGACCCGGCTCTCGCTCCAGTCTCCCGTGGGGATATCGTTGATAACGATAACGTCCAGCGAATCCAGCAGCTCCGTTTCGTCCGGCAAGTCTTCGGGTTTAAGCGGATAAACGGCGATATCGTACCCTTTCTGATTCAACTGTGGCATAAAATTAAAGGTATCCGGATCTCGCGATACAACTCCGATCATGTAGCTTAGCGAATTTCGGGAATCAAGATATCCTCTCTCGCCAAGCTGTTTCCCCGTGCCTTTGTCATTGTAGCCACCCTCGTAGAAGGCGATTCGGTTGCTGTCTTTGTTCAAAATGACGCCCGGCACGCCTACAGTCACTTGCACCGGCGATCCCGGCGGAAGTTCCAGCGGAACGACGGAATTCGTCGTGACATTATCTCCGTTAATGTAGGATAATACGAGATCGCCTTTCAACGTATCTTCCGTATCGTTCGTCAAGATTAGTCTGGCCGGATACCAGCGTCCGTCCTTGTAGCTGCCTTGATAGCCGATCGTTGACTGAAGACTAATCCCGGATCCTTCGCCATCCGCATGGACTGCGAGCGCCGGCCAAGCCAGCAGGAATACAATTAGGGCCAACGCTGCTCTCGCAAAAAATGGCTGTCGATATGTACGTTCTCCTCTCACGCCTCTTCCCCTTTTCTTTCAACATTCAATTAAAAGTATGCCTTGCCTCTTTCTATTGTAACGGTTTTTAACGCCATAAAGTTGCTATTTCTTCCAAATATGAAAGATGGCATAAGGCGCAGCTTACAGAGGTTTTTCAAAAAAAGTCCGGTTCTCATTGCAAAGTATTCCTCCTGATGCTTAATCCATATCGAATTCGGTACTGAAAACGTAGGTTACGATTGTAAAAATAAAAAAACAGCGTATTCATTCAACGCTTCAGGAATAGCTTATCCTGGCTTTTGAATAGACCGCTGTTTCTGTCTTTAATGTCCTAGCTCTTCGAATTTTACGCCGCGTGAAGTATCCGTCGCGACTTCTACCGATACGGTAACCCGGACGCCGAATTCCCGACCGCTCTGATTGAGCCATAGCCGGAATTTTTCTTCGGCTATCCCCTCCCCAAGCTGACTTCGCCCTTCGTATTTGTAGTCGACGATGGCGGCTCCGTTATACGCCTTTGCCGTTTCTTGCACGGCGAGCCTCCCCCACTTCGCATAAGCGGGCGCAGCTGCCTGCACAATAGACGTGTGTTCCTTACCGGATGAGGAAGTATGCAGCAATAGTGGATCGTGGTGCAATGCCGAAACGGATTCGCCTTGAGCGAGACTCATGAGGAGAAGAATGGTTTTCACCACCACATTCCGAAGCACTGTGTTTCACCCCGCCTTCTGCCCGCTTCTTGCGGGCAGTTGTCAGCTTACCCCTTTCTGCGGAAATTTATGCGCAGAACTCCCATTTCCAAACGATTCAATGTATTTTGCATAAACGATCTTCGCGCCATCCATCACCAAATGGACGCTGCCCTCTAACCAGAAGCGGACGTTTGCAAAGTGAGCACAGGCTTAGTGTCTGTAGAGCAATGGGCATCAATAGGACATTATATGGAGGGAGAGACGTTTAACGCGGGATAGTCGACATCGGTACGATGATTGTGAGTGCATTGTGAATGCTGCCACTCAATAAGAATAGAAGATGTTAAAGGAAAATCACCCTCTAATTTTGCTTTTAAACCAGATTTTCCGACTTTAAGGGGATTAACGCCCTCAATTCTCGATCCAATTGGCATTTCCCGATGAAGTAAAATAGTTTGTGTACCAACAT
>NZ_MXQD01000064.1:0-47269 GCF_002165585.1 Paenibacillus sp. MY03
GTCGGACTCCGCAACGGGGACACGTTCCCGGTATCTTATTCGACTACCGCTACCGAGGTCAGTGGGGTCGGGACCTATGCAATTACGTCAAACGTGACGGATTTGGACAATAAACTCAAGAACTACGAGGTGCAATCCGTTCCCGGCACGCTTGCCGTAACGAAAGCGCCGCTAACCGTGACGGCTGATAATCAAACGCGAGAATACGGCGAAGTTAATTCCGACTTCACGGGCACGAGCGTAGGTCTTCGCAACGGGGATACATTCCCGGTGTCTTATTCGACTTCCGCTACGTCGGACAGCGCCGTCGGCAAGTACGACATTATCCCGTCCGTCGCGGATCAGGGAGGCAAGCTGGCGAATTACGAGGTCCAGACGGAGAAGGGACAACTGACGATCACGAAGGCGCCTTTTACGGTGACGGTCGATGATAAAACGCGCGAATACGGAGATCCGAATCCTATCTTCACAAGTACTAGTGTTGGTCTTCGCAACGGGGATACATTCCCGGTATCTTATTCGACTTCCGCTACGGCGGACAGCGCCGTCGGCGAGTACGACATTATCCCGACCGTCGCGGATCAGGGAGACAAGCTGGCGAATTACGAGGTCCAGACGGAGAAGGGGCAGCTGACGATCTCCAAGGCGCCTTTTACGGTGACGGTCGATGATCAAACACGCGAATACGGAGATCCGAATCCCGTCTTCACGAGTACCAGTGTCGGTCTCCGCAACGGAGACACGTTCCCGATAACTTATTCGACCGAGGCTGCGGCACGTAGCGCCGTGGGTCAGTATGACATAACCCCGACCGTTGCGGATCAGGGGGGCAAGCTGTCGAATTACGTAGTCCAGACGGAGAAGGGGAAGCTCACGGTTACCCAAGCGCCGCTAACGATTCGGCCTGCCGATGCCAGTCGGTTATACGGCGAAGTTAACCCTGCGTTCACGGGAACGCTCGACGGGCTGAAAAATTCGGATGACATCCCCGTCGCTTATACGACGGCGGCCACTGCCGAAAGTCCCGTTGGGGATTATTCCATTACATCGGCTGTGACGGAGCCGGACGGAACGGCGAGCAATTATCGGATTACGTTGCAGCAGGGGAGTCTTGCTGTCGGGAAGGCAGAGCTCAGCTTTGCCGCCACGGATGCGGAGCGTGTATACGGACAACCGAACCCGTCATTAACCGGAACGTCTTCCGGGCTTAAGAACGGCGATGCGATCACGGCCGACTATACCACCGCCGCCTCGGAGGCCAGCTCCGTCGGCAGCTATGAGATCAAAATCGGCCTGAACGATCCGGATGGCAGGCTGGCCAATTATAACGCAACGCTCGTTCCGGGCACGTTGACCGTTACGAAAGCGAGCTTGCTGGTCACTCCTCATAACGCTGTCCGCTGGACCTCTCACCCGAATCCGGATCTGACCGGGGCGCTATCAGGCCTGGCCAATCAAGACGAGATAACGGCGCGGTACCGTTCAATCGCGGTCGAGGACAGTCCTGCAGGGGAATATCCGGTCACGGCGGAACTCGACGATCCGGACGGCAAGCTGAGCAATTATGACGTTCAATTGATGGAAGGAACGCTTAAGGTATACGATCCGCCGCGCATCGGGTTCTCGGGTTCGGACGGACCGCATGAGGTGACGGGAGATATCGCGCTGCCTTCGCAAGACGCCGAAGGGTACGAGGTCGTCTGGACGTCGTCCTCCCCTGATACGGTGGTCACCGCTACCGGGAAGGTCAATCGTCCTGCATTCGTGCCCGGAGATTCGGGCGATGTCCGCGTTATAGTAACCGCGGAGACGAGGATAGACGGTTCGGATTACTCGGTCGAGTATGAGATCGTAGTCAAAGAAGCCGATTTGACGAATGAACAAGCAGTGGAGTGGGACTTGGATGCATTAGAAATCGGCTATGCGGATGGTGATAGCACGGATCAGGTGACGGGTCCTCTGCAGCTTCCGGTTACCGGAGAATGGGGCAGCGACATCATTTGGACATCATCCCGTCCGAATATCGTAAATGCGGAGTCCGGAGAAGCGAGCCGGCCCGCTTACACGGAAGGAGATGTTTCCGTCGAGCTGACGGCGACCGTAACGAAAGGCACGGTAAGCGGGACGAAGAAGTTTGCGGTCCGGGTGCTTCGCCTCGATCCCGTCGCGGTGAGCTTGCATACGGATCTATCCCGGTACACGATGATTTACGGTCAAGAGAAAACCATTGAGGTTACGGCAACGTATTCGGACGATACCGTCAGGAGCCATCTATCCGGGGTAACCTATACCGTGCTTGACGCTTCGATCGTCGAGGTCGATTCGAACGGGCGAGCGCAAGCTAAGACGCCAGGCACGACCAAGGTGACGATAGGCTATGAAGGGCTGACCATCGAGGTCGAGCTGACGGTTTACCTGCCGTATACGGGCACGCCTCAAAATCGTCCGACCGCAACGATCATCCGGCCCGACGGGACGGAGACGACCGTCGACATCGGAATCGACCGGATAGAGGAAGGCGTCGTGACGATTAAAGAATCCGGCATGGTTATACTGGGTCAAACGACAGTCGACAAATTGCTTGCCATGAATCCGGAGGCGGCGCTCCTCCTTCAAGGAGACAGCGCGACGATTGGCGTAAAATTGGCGGGCCTTCAGTCGGCAACGGAGTCGGAAGCTCGGACGACTTGGACGTTCGGGGCGGAACGACTAAGCGAGGCTCCCGAATCCGTTAAGGCGAGCGGATCGCGCAGTGACTTGCTTACGGATTACGTACGTTTCTCGGCCGGCTTGAACGACGAGGTGCCTTTCCAGATGCAAACGCTGCTGCTTGGCGATGGCGAAATGCCGGACGGCGCGGTTCTCGTTCGCATCGACGAGCAGACGGGACAATTCCGATTCGTGCCGGCGAGCTTCGCGATGAAAGACGGACGGTCGGTTGCCGAATTCAAGGTGACTGGCCCCGGCATCTATGCCGTCTTGAACCATCAGGTTTCCTTCAAAGATATGGACGGACATTGGGCGGGCCGGGAAGCCGAGCTCTTGGCTTCCAAATTGATTGTTCAGGGACGTGGCGACGGAGGTTTCGATCCGGAGGGTCGGCTGACTCGCGCCGAAGCCGCGGCGCTGCTCGTACGGGCGCTGGGGCTTCGTCCTACTGCATCGGGCCAGGGGGATGGAACGTTCTACGACACGGCCGGGAAGTGGTACGAGGACGAGGTTGCGGCGGCTTATGGCGCCGGTTTGATTCAAGGTTACGCAGCCGGGGAGTTCCGCCCGGACGAAGGCGTCTCCCGCGAGCAGCTGGCCGTCATGATTATGCGTGCCGTTCGTTCGGCGGGAACGGACTTTGGCAATGCCCGTCAGGGAGTCCGGCTTACCGATGCCGCCGACGTTTCCGATTGGGCCGCGAATGCGGTCCGGGAGGCGGCGGAAGCGGGTATCGTGCAGGGCAACGAGAGGGGAGAATTTCAGCCGAATCGTTCCGTTACTCGGGCCCAAATGGTTGTTATGCTCTACCGGATGTTATCCGGCATGCAGTACATTTAGAATGCCTATGAAAGAGGAAAGGGCCCTGCGCGTCAATCATGATGACGCGCAGGGCCCTTTTGCCATTCTGACTGATCGCAGCGCCTTATCCATGAACCCCTGAATCCTATCACCACGGAATCGAAAATCGGTAGCGGGCGTTCATCCAGGTCAGCGTCCCCGTCAAGATCAGCGCGGCTAGATAGATTAGCAAAGAACAGAGGATCGAAGTGATGACGGACCAAACTTGCGGCATACCCTGGCCGACAACGTAAGTATAGGTCCAGTGTCCGCCGATCGCCATGAGCATGGAGCAGATGCCGACCTTGATATAAGGGCGAATGCTCCAATAAAAGCCGATCGAGCTTGAGATGGACGCAAAGTTCAGGAGCGTCTGCATCACAATGCCGATACCGATGCCGTAGGCAACGCCGCTGATGCCGAATTGGCTGCCTAATACGAAGATCGAGATCCCTCGGAATACGGTGGCGATGACATAGTTCCATAACATCGTTGTCGCGCGGCCGAGTCCGAGCATGATGGCATGAAGCGGGGCGTCGAAATAATGCAGGAAAAACATCGGCGCCAAAATGGCCAGAAGCACGCCTGCTTCGGGCGCGTTGTAGATCAGCGTCGTGAGCGGAGTAGACCATTCGTAGAGGATAACGGTGGCCGGGGCGCCGATTAGAAGTCCCAAGTTGATCGCCTGATTCATCCGTTCATGGATGAGCAGACTGTTTCTGTTCGCCGCAGCCTCGCCAATCGCGGGGATGAGGGCGGTGGACAAGGACTGCGTAATGAAGCTCGGCATAAAAAGGAGCGGGAACGCATAGCCGGCGAGCAGGCCGAACTGCTTCGTCGCCGCAGCCGTCCCAATGCCGGCCAGCGCCAGGCTGGTCGTAATCAGCAAGGGCTGGAACGTGTTGTACAGCGAATGGACGACGCCGTGCCCCGTCGTCGGCAGTCCGATCTGCAGCAGCTCTCCGAGCGTGCGCCGGCCATGCTTGAGGTGGCGCGCCCAGGTCTCGCCCGGCAGCTTGGACTCGCCGTACAACTTGTAGCTTAGAGCCAGGAAAGAGAGGCTGATCAACTCGCTGACGACCGAAGCGGCCATGGCTCCGGCAGCCGCATAAGCAACTCCGTATGGCATCAATAGGTGAACCAATGCAAGTACGATAGCGATCTGGACGGTATGCTCCAGCACATCGGAAGCGGCAATGGTTTTCATCTGCTGCATCCCGCGGAAGTAGCCCTTTAATACGGCCGATACCGCAACGATCGGCGCGATTGGCGTGATCGCAAGCATCGCGTAATAAGCGCGCTGATCGCTTAACAGGATGGAGGCGATCCACTCCGATCCAAGCAAGACGACGGTCGTGAGCGTGACGCTCAAGAAGCCTGTGACAGCAAGCGAAACATGCAGGATGCGCCTTACTTTCTCGCGTTCGCCGCGAGCGTGCGCTTCTGCGACCAGCTTCGAAATCGCGACCGGTAATCCAAGCTCCGTAATCGTAATGACGAGCGGGACGAGCGGATGCGCCATCATCAGGATGCCGATGCCTTCCGCGCCCAGTACGCGAGCGATATACATGCCGCTGATAAAGCCAAGAATGCGGTTGATAAAGGCAGCGGCAGACAAGACCAGCGTACCTCTCATAAACGATTGCCCGTGTTGTGACATGATGGATGTCCTCCTGTTTCTCGAATATTCTAATGTATTCAAAAATCGGAGAAGCATGCGAACAAGCCGGTTGCCGGATAAGCCCGGCAACGCCAAAAGCACCGTACCTTCAGCAGGGACGGTGCTTTTGGGCTGCATATTTATGGGAATTCTTTATTTCGACACGGATTGGAACCACTCGTTAACTTCCTTCGTCACTTGCTCGCCGCCATTGGCTTTCCAATTGGCAACGAATTCGTCGAAGGCGTCAACCGGCAGTTTGCCGTAGATGATTTTGTTAAACGTCTCCAGCTCGGATTGGCGGAGCAAGTTCCACTTCTCGATCATCGCCGGCGTAGCCGCACCAGTAAAGTAGTTTTGCTTGCGGATGTCGATTTGGTCCATGACGACTTTCGCCGCGTACCAGTTCTCAGGTTTGCGGAATGTCTCCTGCTGCTTCTCGTAAGGCGTCTCCGCCTTCTCGCCGTTCGCGAGCTTAACAAGCGACTCCATGTAGAGGCCGGGAATACGTGCCGGTCCGGTGATGAACGGGAACTTATCAAAGAAATCTTTGATCTTTTCTTTGTCGTTGGTTGGCTGGCCATCGATGATATCCCAGTCGTAGCCTTGGGCGAAACCGTATTCGTAAGGGCTGCCTACTGCTGGATTGGCCAAGTTGTCGAGCAAATAGTTGTAGTACAAAATAATGGCTTCCGGATGTTTTGCGTCTTTATTGATCATAAAGCTGCTGTTGACGCCGGAGTTCTGCCATTTGGTGCCGATCAAGCCGTCCGGTCCTGCAGGAATCGGGTATGCTTTGTATACCGATCCCGGCACGTTATTAATCAAATCCGGTGCCGGCCAGTCCGGAACCCAGTTCGCGCCAGGCAAGACGCCGGCGTTGCCTTTGGTCCAGATTTCAGCCGATTTGCCTTCGTCCCATAGCGCGGAGTCCGGGTGAATGTAGCCTTTGTTCATCCATTCCTGCAGCTTGGCCAGCGCCTGCTTGGCGCCAGCATTCACGGAACCGTATTCCAGGTTGCCGTTCGCGTCCAGGTTCCATTGCTCTTGCACGGCGCCGTAGGCGCCGAACAGCCAGTCCAGTCCGCCCATCCAGGTATTGGTGTTGTTTTTCAAGGAGATCGCCAGCGGATAGACGTCTTTCGGAGCCAATCCGTCCGGGTTCTCGTTTTTAAATTTATCCATAATGACTTCGAGCTCGGCAATGGTGGTCGGAGCCTGGAGCTTCAGCTTCTGCATCCAGTCTTCGCGGAGCCATAGCAGCGTGTCGTCATTGTCGGTGTATTCCATGATCGGAAGGTTCCACTTCTTGCCGTCCTTCGTGAACGGGTACCACAGCTCAGGATTGTTCGCGGCATGCTCCTTCCAGATCGGGCTGGCGTATTTTTCGAACAGCTCGTCGACCGGAATGAACTGCTCGGAATCGATTAGTTGGTTCGTCAATACCGGGTCGGTAGGGACGAATACGAAGTCCGGCAGCTTCTCGCCCGATGTCAGGGCAAGCTGAAGCTGCTGTTTGTATTGATCCGCGCCGGCAGGATACCAGGTGCCCTTGTGCTTCATGCCGAGCGTCTCTAGCATCCAACGGTCATGAACGTTGTTTTCGTTGGTTTCGCCTTTCGTATATTCCTTCGGCATAATAACCGTGCTGATCTCGATCGGCGGATCGTATTTGCCTTTGTCGAATGCGGCATCGGATTCGGACGTCGCGGCGCCCGGACTAGCCTTAGGGTCGGCCGCACTCCCGCTGTTATCGGCATTGCTGCTGCATGCCGATGCGATGAGCGTCATCGCGACAAGCGGCAGCCATAACTTCTTCATGTTCCCCATTTCGAATATCCCCCTGCTGTGTAAGATGTGGTTACAATAGCTACTTTACCAACAGGCACGCGGGGTCTTCTATAGGATTTTCTCAGTTTCCATAGGACTCTGTCATGTTGTTAGTGACCTTCGCGGAATTCTTGCGGCGTCTGTCCGTACTGCTTCTTGAACACTTTGATGAAGTAGGCGGGGTCCAAATAACCGATCTCCATGCTGATCTCGTACACCTTCTTATCGGTCGTCTTCAGCTTGTGGCAAGCCGTCTCCATGCGGAGTCGGTAGACAAAATCGCTGACCCCTTCGCCGGTCTCGATCTTGTACAGCTTGGAGAGATGCGTCGGATGCAGATTGACATGATCGGCAAGGGCGCGCAGCGAGACGTCGAGATGCAGATTCGCTTCGACGAAGCTCTGAATTTTCCTGACGTAGACGGAACGTATGTCCTTGACATCGTTCGAAGCCGTCTCTTTCAGCTTGCCCAGCGCGCCAAACGCCCAATTGCGGAGCTTGCCGATCGAAGCAAATGCTTCTCCGGTACGCAGGAGCTCGATGTCCCCGCCAAGAAGACCTTGCAGCGTATGGCCGTGGCGATGGCAGTAGTTCGTAAAGGAGGAGGCGATCAGATACCCGGCCTCCAGACAATGCTCCCAGGAATCGGACCATCTCTCGTCGAGCTCCGCGAATACTTCCGTCAGCTTCTCCTCGGCGGACTCCCATCTTCCGGCCTCGAGCAGGGCCCCCAGAACTGGCGGCGCATGGATGACATCAAGCACCCCGTTTGTCGCTCCGCCGCCCAAGTCGCCCGCGCGGATAACGAATTCTCTTTCGTCCCCGACAATCTGCCTGAAGTAGGCCAGCGCATGGCGGTACCGATCCGACAGCTTGTTCGGGAAGTCGAAGGAGTCCGTCATGACGATGGACAAGGAACCGTTTAAATATTGTTTCACCTTCGCTTGCAGGTGCATGGCAGCCTTCTCCAGACTGCTTTCTTTGCCCGCAATCGCCGGATTCTCTTTGAACTGAAGCAGGAAGGCCAGATAACCGTGTTCTTCCTTCACGCCCCACGCGTGCGCGAAATCGCCGAATATCTCCTCGGCTATATTCATGATGGCGTATTCCATCAGATGCTGGCCGTTGTTGCGGTATTGTCCGAATTCCTCTTCCATGCGGACAAGCATGAGCGCGCATTCCCCGAAGCGGTAGGGAAGCCCGTAACTATCGAGCCGCCGCTCCCACTCGTCTAGCGGCAGTCTCTCTCCGCGAAAGGCGCTCAGCAGAAGCTGCCCGCGCAAGAACGGCATATTTTCCCGCAGAATATGCCGGGTACGCTCGAGCGAACTGACCGTTCCCCACTCGGTTTCCAATTGCTCAATGGCCAGCTTGACCGCTCCGAGCAATTCTTGATCCGTAGGAGGCTTGAGCAAATAATCCACGGCTTGGTTGCGCAGCGCTTCCTTGGTATATTCGAAGTCGGAATATCCGGACAAAATGATGCATTTTACCCTTTGATCGGACTCGCGGATTTTCTCCATGAGCTCGATTCCGGTCATCTCCGGCATAAGCACGTCGGAGATCACGATATCGATGGGATGCGACTCCATGATTTGCAGCGCCTCCTGCGCGGAATACGCTTTATGAACGACATCAATGCCCAGCGTATGCCAAGGCTTGGTCGTGGATAGATTGTCTACCCAGTGGGCTTCGTCGTCAACGATGATCATTTGCATGTACTTGTTCTCCTCCTTGTGCGTATGGAACCGGCCCCGCGTCAGCGGAAGGAAGCTCCCATATCATCTCCGTCCGGAGTCCGCCCAGCCCCGATTTCGTAAATGCGATCCGGGATTTCCCGCCGAATTGATGCATGATCCGCTGATTCGTATTCCAGAAGCCATATCCCGTATCATCCTGGAGCGGCTGCCTCATCTTGTGGTTCAGCACGTCTAATTGCTCCTCGGACATCCCGGGGCCGTCATCCTCCACATAAAGCTTGCAGAACCCGCCCGACATCTCGCCGGTGATGCGAATCTCTCCGGACGAGTAGGTTTTGCCGACGCCGTGGATGACGGCGTTCTCGACGATCGGCTGAAGCATGAGCCTTGGAACATGCTGCTTAAGCATCTCCTCGGGTATATCGATATGGTAATGAATGCGTCCATTGCGGAGCTTCTGAATATCCAGATAATTGACGATCAACTGAACCTCCTCGCTCAAGGAGGCGGTGGGACGTTCCAAACGGGTCATATACCGGTAGTAGGCGCTTAAATTGTGACCCATCGAAACGACGGCCTCTTCTTCCTTCATTTGGGCCATGTTAATCATGTATCCGATGCAATTGTACAGAAAATGCGGGTTAATCTGGGCCTGCAGCTGCTTTAACGTTGCTTCCCGCGCCTGCAGCTTCTCCTTCAGGACGTTTTCGATCAACTCTTGAATTTGGTTGGACATATCGTTGAACCGGTAAAACAGGAAGGCGAATTCGTTGTTGACGTTCGAGTTCATCCTGACCGAGAAGTCGCCCCGCTGCACGCTTTGCAAGCCGAGTATGAGCTTGCGGATGGGACGCTGCACGTTGCGGTACAAGAGCACGGAAGCGGATATGCCTACCGCGAATAGCAGCGCCATCGCCGCGTAGAACAGGTTGCGGCTAAACGAGATCGGTCCGAGAATGCGGTCGAGCGGCACGATGTCCACCAAATGCCAGCCCAATGGGGCGGACACTACCGAGCTGACGAGGTACCGCTTATCGTCGAGCTCCACGACTTCCTGCATGGTATCTCCCAGCTCCTGTTCGTCCAGCAAGCGGACCAACTGATTCGCGAGCTCCGCATCGGCGCTTCGATTAAGGATTAAAGCCTCGCCCTTGCGATAGAGCATGGGATCGCCTTGCCCGCCCGCCTTATAGGTATCTAGCATATTCTGGATGTTGGCTGGATAGAAGCTGGCTTGTACGACCAGATTGCTGCCGGTAAGCGAGCCTTGCTGCCCGAACGAGTCGGCATAGAACCAATGAAATGCCTTCGGCTGCTCGGGTGTTGCGGTCGTCCCGTCTCCGTACAGCCATCTGCCCGTCCCGTTCCGTCTCAAATAATCTTCGTCGTACACCGCTATGCTGTCCGTATTGGAGAGCGCCTCTTTGTTCTGCTGCGAGTAGACGGTGAACTGCACCGGCCAAATGTTCATGACGCCGGATTGCAGCGCCATTTTCTCCTGAATGACATATCTCGTCTGCATGCGGTCGTACAGATCGTCCCAGACATTAAGACCATTAAACTTCTGGACGTTCGGGTCCTTCGAGAAGGTCAGGACGAAGTCCATCGTCTGGTCGACGCGCGACTCGATCTGACTGGACAGGAACGAAAGCTGCTTAATATTCGACGACTTGAGCTCCTTGTCGATAACGTTCGAGGAGACGCCGTTGGAGTAGGCAAAAAAAAGGATAACCGGGACGAACAGGATGATAAGCAGCCCGTTTATTTTTGCGAACAAACTCATTTTGGAACTTACTTTTTGTCTGACCATGCTTATGCCTCTTCCGAGCCCCATTACCGATACTCCCTCCGCAATTTCCATAACAAAACCCTATCGATCCTAACAATGTCCTATAGTTCGGTTATCGTACCTGTTGCTATTATATAAAGCAAGACTACGACCCGGATACAAGAAATGTTTAGAAAGGGAGAGAACCATGGACTCAATGACTTCAACAGATCCCAATCGCAGGGCCAAAAGGAGAGCGGGAAAAAGAACGGGATACCGGGTGCCTTGGGTATTGCATCTGATGGTGCTGCCTGCCGTGCTGTCCGTTTTCGTCTTTTCCTATCTGCCGATGGGAGGCATCGTGATGGCCTTCCAGGACTACAAAGCGAGCTTGGGGTTTACCGGTTCTCCGTTTGTCGGCCTGAAGCACTTCCGATACATGTTCGAGAATGATTATTTTATGAAAATAACGATGAATACGCTCATATTCGCCTGCTCCAAGATCGTATTGAACCTCATTATTCCGTTCTTGTTCGCCTTGCTGCTGAACGAAGTGAGGAATATGGGCTTCAAACGATCGATTCAGACGCTGGTGTACTTGCCGCACTTTCTATCATGGGTGACGCTTGGCGGCATCCTGATCGATCTGCTTGCGCAGACAGGCATCGTCAATCAACTGCTCATGTTTTTGTTCGGCACCAAACCGATCTTTTTCCTCGGAGACGGCACCTGGTTCCGCCTGACGATTATCTTTAGCGATGTCTGGAAGGAGTTCGGCTTCAATACGATTATTTTCCTCGCTGCGTTATCCGGCATCAACCCGGCTCTGAACGAAGCGGCGGAAGTCGACGGCGCAAGCCGGCTTAAGCAAACGCTGCATATTACGATTCCGTCGCTCACGCCCATTCTTATCGTGGTCGCCACGCTGGCGCTCGGCAACGTGCTGAACGCGAACTTCGACCAGGTGTTCAACCTGTATAGCCCGATGATCTATCAGCAGGGCGATATTATTGACACGTTTGTTTACCGCGAAGGTCTGCTCAGCGGCCAATTCAGCTTTGCGACGGCGGTCAGCCTGTTCAAGTCGATGATCAGCCTGGTGCTTATCGTCATATCGTACCGCTTGGCCTACCGATACGCGGGTTACCGCATTTTCTAGCTATGAACGACCGAATTTGCTTAATTGGGAAGGGTGATCCGCGTGTACCATAAAACGCTGTCTTACCGTATCTTCAGCGTATTCAATTACATTCTGCTTGCGATAGTCTCCATAGGCTGCTTGCTGCCGCTGTACCATCTGCTTATGGTGTCCTTCAGCGATACTTCCGCGGCGAACGCGGGACTCGTGACGCTCTGGCCCATCGGATTTACATGGGATGCCTACGCCCAGACGTTCGGCAACGACAACTTCGTCACATCGCTTTGGGTTTCGCTTAAGAGAACGGTTCTCGGAACGGCGCTTGCTCTGGCCGTGAATTCGGTTGCCGCCTACGCGCTCTCGAAGGACAACCGCGTATTCCGCGGCAGGAACGTTTATCTCTGGTATTTCGTCATCACGATGCTCTTTAGCGCGGGACTCGTGCCCGGCTACATCCTGATTTTGAAGCTGGGCTTGCTTAACAACCTGCTTGCGCTCATCCTGCCGGGTCTCGTGGCGGTCTACAATATTATTTTGCTGCTTAATTTCTTCCGGTCGGTGCCCAAGGAGCTCGAGGAAGCAGCCTTTATCGATGGAGCGGGATACTTCCGCAGCTTCGTCTCCGTCTTCCTCCCGGTATCGTTGCCGGCGATCGCGACCATCGCTTTGTTTACGATGGTAGGCCATTGGAACGCTTATTTCGACGGCCTCATCTATATGAAGGGCGTGGAAAATCTGCCGCTTGCGAGCTTTATGCAGACGTTAATCGTGCAAGGGAGCACGACGGGATTCGATCCGAGCGTCATCGCCAATATGTCGCAGCGAACGCTGAGAGCATCCCAGATCTTTATCAGCGCCTTGCCGATTCTGCTCGTCTATCCGTTCCTGCAGCGTTTCTTCGTAAAAGGCATCGTCATCGGCGCCGTCAAGGAGTAGACAGGTTCTACTATCCAGAGATAACGCAAGGGTGACCGTTCGTTCAAGAGCGGTCTATAGATCGCAAGAAGAGCCGCTTCCTTGACAGGAACGGCTCTTCTTGCGATTGTTCCGTATATTATGTACGCTATCCGATATACTTTCAGGTAGGAGATGAACAAGGATGGCGGACCAAAGCGTATTGCAGACGCTGCGTTTGAACTATTTATTTTCGGAGCAATATTCGTTTCCTATTAATTGGACGTACTTCGAATCGACCATACCGTACGCGATGATCCGGTTGATTCGCAAAGGAAACGCTACGTTTGTCATCGATGATACAGTTTATCAGCTGCAGAAGGACGATATTATCTATATCCCGCAAGGCTGCAAGCTTCAGTGCGAGGCGCATACCGATGATTTTACTTTCATCAGCATCCGGTTTACGGCGGCGTTCCCGTCCAGCGACATCGATATGTGGTCCAAGCTGGTCGGCTACGATATGAAGACCCAGTGCCAAGATCCGCAAATCATCTACTATTTTAATTGCATCATTCGGGAAAGGGACAGCTCGAAGCTAGGCAAGTTTTTGTTGCTCAGAGGGTATTTGGAGCTCATCCTGGCTTATTTGATCGACTCCTCGGACGGATCTGCTCCGGAGAGAACGGCGAAGCCGAGGACGGTCAATACGGACAATAAAAATGATAATCGAGCCCAGTTTATTGTTGATTATATGATCAATCATTATGATACGGCTCTTAACATAGAGGAGCTTGCCAGGATGGTCAATGTCAGCTCAACGACGCTCAGAAGACTGTTCAAGCAGCACACCGGCAAGACGCCGAGCGAGTTTCTGCTGGATTTGAAGATGATGGTTGCCGCCAAAAAAATCGTGGAAACCAACGAGCGGATATCCGATATCGCGTATATGGTCGGCATTCATGATCCGAATTATTTTACTCGGATATTCAAAAAAAATTTTGGAGTTACTCCCTATACTTACCGCGAACGTGTGAGAGGCTTGTAAGGATTCCATCAATAGTGATCGATTTGTGCTACTTATGGTCGGTTTGCTATGTTTAAACTCCTCTTTTTTTTCGTTATTGTTAATAGTGTAAGCGGTGCCGAAAATTGTTGAATGAGGTAATGACGCGGGAAAAAGGGGTGTTTTCGAGCGGCCGAAGGAGATGCCTTTTTTTTAGGCTACTTTTCCGGATTTGGAAAACCAGCATTTTTCGGTAGTGCGAATGATTGGAAATCTGTTTGATTTGTACGAATCCATAACAGAAAGAGGTCATGATTGATGAGAAGAAAAATGACGATGATGATGTTCGCCTTCGTAATGGCGTTCAGCGCAGCTTGCGGCAATGGGGGCGGCAATGGCGGGGAGTCTTCAAACGCTTCCGGTGATCATGCGGAAGCCGAGCAAGAGCTGAAAGGCGAGATCGTACTGTGGCATTCCTTCACTCAGGGTCCCCGCAATGACTTCATGAAAAAAGCAGCTGATGAATTTATGGCGGCGCATCCGGGCGTTAAAATTACGATTGAAACATTCGCTTGGGCGGAGTTCTATACCAAGTGGACGACTGGACTGCTGTCAGGCCAAGTACCGGACGTTAGCACGGCGCTTCCGAACCACGTCGTAGAGATGCTGGATGCCGATGCGATCATCCCGATTGACGACGTTATAGACAATATCGGCAGAGACCGCTTTTACGAAGCGCCGCTTAAGGAAGGCAGCATGGACGGCAAAAGCTATTCAATCCCGTTATACTCCCATGCGCAAGTCATGTGGTACCGCAAGGATCTGCTGGAGAAGGCCGGCCTCGAAGTTCCTAAGACATGGGCCGAGCTGAAGGAAGCGGCCGTGAAGCTGAGCAGCCCGCCGGACGTGTACGGTATGTCAGTGCCTATGGGAATCGGCGACATGTTGTCCACGCGCTTCCTGAATTTCTATGTCCGTTCCGCTGGCGAAACGCTCATAACGGAGGACGGAAAAGCGAATTTGACGAGCCAGGCGGCGATCGACGGCATCAAATATTGGACGGATCTGTACAAGGCCGTATCGCCGACGGGTGCCCTGAACTTTAAGACGCTGGATCAATCGACGTTGTTCTACCAAGGCAAGACGGCATTCGACTTTAACAGCGGCTTTCATATCGGAGGTGTAGAGACGAACTCGCCTGCGCTTCTGGATCATATCGATGCGGCGCCGATTCCGAAGGTGAACGCTTCCGATCCTGACCAAGGCATCGAGACGTCCAACATTCCGATGGTCGTATGGAAGGAAAGCAAACATCCGGAGATCGCGAAGGCGTTCGTGGAGAGCCTGTACGAGAAAGAGGAGTACATCAAGTTTCTGCATTCAGTACCGGCGGGCATGCTGCCTGCGCTGAAAGATATCGCGGAGGAGCCGGCGTATCTTGCCGATCCGACGATCGAGAAATTCGGCAATGCCGTAAAGATTATCGGCGAAGCCGTGGATAAAGGGACGGCTATCGGCATGGAGAACGGTCCGACGCTGCAATCCGGCATCATTACGAGCCAGAGCATTATCGAGACGATGTTCCAGGATATCGTTCTGAAAAACGAAAAGGTGGAGGAAGCCGCGGCCCGCGGAGAGAAGCAACTGAACGACCTCTTCCGGGTGGCTCAATAACGTATAAGCATAACGGAATAACGGAGGATGCGCATCCTCCGTTTCCTCCCTACACCGAGGAAAGGAGAGCGAGTGATGAAAGGCAACAGCTTGAAGCCCAAAAGCATAAACGTCACGGGACTGCTCTTCATCTTGCCGGCGGTTCTCATCGTCGTGCTCCTGCTGATTTACCCGATATTCTCCAGCATCTATTTCAGCTTCACTTCGAAGCACTTGCTCAGAGCGACCTATGACTGGGTATGGCTGGATAACTTCAAGTTCGTATTGACCAACTCCGATTTCTATATAGCATTCGCCAATTCCATCAAGTGGACGGCGTTTTCCATCGTAGGACAGCTGCTTATGGGCTTTGCCCTTGCGCTAGCACTGAACAAAATTCCGAAGTATTCCGGAGTATTCCGCACGCTTCTTATTATTCCATGGGCGTTCCCGGCGATTGTCATCGCGTTCTCATGGAAATGGATTTTTAATGACGTATACGGCTTTGTGCCGAATATGCTGACGAAGCTCGGCGTGACCGAGCACAACATAAATTTCTTCGCCGATCCGAACTTCGTATTCGGAGCGGTCGTATTCATCAACATTTGGTTTGGCACACCGCTCTTCATGGTGAACATCCTGTCCGCGCTCAAGACGATTCCGATGGAGCAATACGAAGCGGCCGTCATGGACGGAGCTACTGCATGGCAATCGTTTTGGTCCATTACGGTCCGCCATATACGGGGTGTTATCGGCCTGCTGCTCATCTTGCGCACGATCTGGATATTCAATAACTTTGACCTGCTCTATCTGATAACGGGCGGAGGTCCATCGAACTTGACCACAACGCTTCCGATCTTCGCGTACAAGGCGGGATGGGGGATGAAGCAGCTCGGCGTCGCTTCGGCGATTACGGTCATCCTGCTCATATTCTTGCTCATGATCTGTATGCTGTTATTCAGGCTTCTTAACAAATGGGAGAGGGAGGATCACTAATATGAGAACAGTAGGCAGAAGCAGAATGGGCATTAGCATGCTGTATGTCTTTCTTATCTTGGCATCTATTGTTGCGGTCTTCCCCCTCCTATGGATCATTCTCTCGTCGTTTAAAACGTCGGGCGAGATGGCCAGCAATCCGCTCGCCTTCTTCCCGGAGAAGTGGACGTTCGACTATTACAAGAGAGTCATGACGAATCTGAATTTCGGCACCAATATTAAAAACAGCGTGATCGTCTCCCTGCTGGCGACGGCTATCACGATTGTCATTTCATCCCTCGCCGCTTACGGCATCGTACGTTTTTTCCCGCGTGCGGGGAAAAAGATGACGAAGCTGCTCATTACGACGTATATGTTCCCGCCGATCCTGCTCGCAGTTCCATATTCCATCATTATCATAAAAATCGGTCTGGTGAACAGCTTTACGGGACTTGTCATTACGTACTTGTCCTTCTCGATTCCTTACGCGATATGGATGCTCATCGGGTTCTTCCAAACCGTTCCGCTGGAAATCGAGGAAGCAGCCAAAGTGGACGGAGCGGGCAAGATGCGCGTATTCCTGCAGGTTGTGCTGCCGGTCGTATCACCGGGCATCGTGGCGACGGCCATCTATACGTTCATCAATACCTGGAACGAATTTCTGTTCGCATTGCTGCTTATTAACACTTCCGCCAAAATGCCGATTTCCGTTGCCCTCTTCTCATTGACGGGCTCCGAAATATTGGATTGGGGCGAAATGATGGCAGCATCGGTCATTGTCATATTGCCTTCCGTCGTGTTCTTTATGATCATCCAGAAGAAGATTGCTGGCGGTCTGGCGGACGGATCTGTCAAGTAAGACCTATACACCTAAATAGAGCGTGCATCATGGAGAGGAGAAGTTTGACATGAAAACAATTAAATACGGGATCGTAGGCACAGGATATTTCGGAGCTGGACTGGGCAGGCTGCTGCATGCTCAAGAAGGGGCAGAGGTTGTGGCGGTATACGATCCCGCTCATGCTGGACCTATCGCTGAAGAGTTGGGCTGCGACATGGAGGCGAGCGTTGAATCGTTATGCCAAAGAGCGGACATCGACGCCGTCATCGTAGCTTCCCCGAACGGTTACCACAAACATCCGGTGCTCTGCGCGGCAGAGAATGGCAAGCATGTGTTCTGCGAGAAGCCGATCGCTCTAAGCTATGACGATTGCAACGACATGATCGCGAGAACGAAGGAGAAAGGGCTGATCTTCATGGCCGGCCACGTCATGAACTTCATGGATGGCGTACGTACGGCCAAGAAGTTGATCAACGATGGCCGAATCGGCGAGCTCCTGTTCTGCCACGCGGAGAGAAACGGCTGGGAGGAGCCGCAGCAAGAGGTAAGCTGGAAGAAGCTGCGCCATATTTCCGGCGGACATTTGTACCATCACATCCATGAGCTCGATTTCATCCAGTTTCTAATGGGGCCTGCGGAGCGCGTCAGCATGATCGGCGGCAACGTAGCTCACCAAGGCGAGCAATTCGGCGATGAGGACGATATGTTGTTCATCTCGCTTGAGTTCGCGGGCAACCGCTTCGCGACGCTGCAATACGGTTCCGCCTTCCGCTGGAGCGATCATTACGTAAAAATACAAGGCACCAAAGGCGCCATTTTAATCGATATGCAGGATGTAAAAGTCGTGTTGAAGACGCCCGAAGGCGAAGAGCGGTTCCTGTTGCATGAGAGCAAAGAGGTGGACGAGGATCGTACCCGCATCTACAAAGGACTGGAGATGGACGGAGCGATCATGTATGGTAAACCTAGCGCGACGCCTCCAAAGTGGCTGCATGGCATTATGAAGAAGGAAATGGCGTATTTCCACGGGATTATGCAAGGCGTCGAAGCGGAGGAAGAATTTAAGCCGTTGCTGGACGGCACGGCTGCCAGAGCGGTCATCGCGACAGCGGACGCCCTCACGAAGTCGCTGCGGGAAGACCGGAAAGTCAGCGTGAAGGAGATTATGGAGAAGGAAGCCGTGGCGAAATGATCTACGATAAAATGACGAACGCGGGGATATATGCCTTCCAACATCCTGGACTCGCAAGCGCGATGGAGGATTTGAGATTCAATCTGCTCGGACAAACGGATTCGGATGCCTTCAGCAAAAATACCGCGCAGTTCGTTACGGTTCCGAAGGAGCGGAAGCAATACGAAGCGCATAAAAAATATATCGATATCCACATTGTGCTGGAGGGCAAAGAGTATATCGAGGTTAGCCACATCGGTGCTCTCGTCAATGAAACGGCTTATGACGAAGAGAGAGATATTTGGTTCGGCGAAGTACAGGCGGATTCAAAGCTGAAGGGAATGCTTGAGCCCGGCTACTTCCTGATCTGCTTCCCGGAAGACACGCATTTGGTCGGCGCGCATGAACAGCATGAAGAGGAAGTTAAAAAGATCATCTATAAGATCTCTGTGTAGAGGTAACCGATATATTCAGAATTTTCTTGAAATAAAGGAAAGGCCGTGACGGGAAATGCAACGATATATTGCGCTTGATGTTGGAGGTACAGAGATCAAGTACGCCGTTATTGACAATAACGCAAACCTAATCGTACACGACCGGATGATGACGCCTCAGGGGAATGCCCGTCTCCGGATCACGGCACAGGCGGCCGGTATAATCGCGCATTTGCTCCAGCATTACAAGGACGTGCAAGGCGTTGGAATCAGCACCGCCGGGGTTGTCGATCCCAAGAGCGGGGAAATTGTGTTCGCGGGAGGCACGATACCCGATTATAAGGGGGCCAATCTCAAAGCGATGGTGGAGGATCGGTTCGGTTTGGCGGCGCTTGTGGCCAACGACGTGAATGCAGCAGCTTGCGGAGAGAAGTGGATGGGAGCTGCCAAAGGCTGCGACAGCTTCTTCTGCCTAACACTTGGTACCGGCATTGGCGGAGCTTTGTATTGGGGAGGCTCCCTCGTCATGGGCGAGCATTACCGGGCGGGCGAGCTAGGGCACTCTCTGTACGACAAATCCACGGGAACAACGTACGAGCAGCGGGCTTCCATGTCCGCCTTGATGCGTCGGGCAAAGGATGAGCTTGGAGGGTTCTCCGGCTGTGGGCATGTGCTGTTCCAAGAGGCGCGAGGCGGCAATGAGGCGTATGACGCCTTGATCGAGAGCTGGGCGGAGGAGATCGCGAAGGGTATCGCCCAAGTAGCCCTTATAGCCGATCCGGCTATGATCGTGATCGGCGGCGGCGTATCGGAGCAAGGCGATTATTTGATAAGCAAGATTCGCCGGCATACCCGGAGTTATTTGCCGGAGGGAATATCCGAGACGCCGCTCCGAATGGCCGAGTTGGGCAATCGCGCGGCTTTGTTCGGGGCCGTATATCCTTATTTCATACAAGAACGAGGGAGTTGAGCAAGATGACGGCAGTAGCTGATTTTAAAGGCATATACGTCGCGATGTATTCGGCTTACGATACTGCGGGAGAGGTTAACCGTGAGCGGGTCAAGAAGCTGGCGCGTTATTACGCAGGCAAGGGAATCAAAGGATTGTACGTCGGGGGGAGCTCGGGAGAAGGCATCCTGCAATCGGCGGAGGAGCGCAAGAAGACGCTTGAAGCCGTGATGGAGGAAGTGAAAGGCGAGCTGAAGGTTATCGTGCATGTCGGCGCGAATTCTACCCGCGAAAGCGTGGAATTGTCGAAACATGCCGAGCGCTGGGGCGCGGATGCCATATCGGCGGTGCCCGCGATCTATTACCGGCTGCCGGAAGCGGCCGTGGAGCAGCATTGGCAGCAGATGATCGACAGTACGGGACTGCCGTTCATCATTTATAACATCCCGCAGACGACGGGGTTCCATCTCAGCGCGAGCCTATGTCGCAAGCTGGCGAAGCAGGACAAAGTCATCGGAGTCAAAATGTCAGGCGAAAGCACATTCGAGCTGCAGCAGTTCAAGGAAGCGGGAGGCGAGGACTTCCTCGTGTTCAACGGTCCGGACGAGCAGTTTCTGGCAGGACGAATCATGGGTGCCGACGGCGGCATCGGCGGAACGTATGGCGTTATGCCTGAGCTGTTCTGCGCTTTGAACGAGCTTTACGAGCATGAGAAACTGGCAGAGGCGCAGATCCTGCAAGTGACCATTAACGGCTTCATCAAGAAGCTGCTGGGTTATCCGTCCCTCTATGGAGCATGCAAATATATTTTAAGCTTGCGGGGTATCGAGACGGGCGAGCCGCGCTTGCCGCTTCTGCCGGTTACGCCGGATCATCATGAATCGCTTGCCGCGCTGAATGCCGAGATCGAGGCATCCATCGCAGGCTGCAGATAAGACCAATCTCAGGGCAAGGGAGTCGAGGGCCAATGTTGGAACAGATTAAAGGCGGCCTCGTCGTATCGTGCCAGGCGCTTCCGCATGAGCCGCTCCACAGCCCGTTCATTATGGGCAAGCTGGCGTTCGCGGCGGCGCAAGGCGGGGCGCTTGGCATCAGGGCCAATACGAAAGCCGATATCGCCGCGATCAAACAAGAAGTGTCGCTTCCGGTCATCGGGATCGTCAAGCGGGATTACCCGGGCAGCGATGTATTTATTACCGCAACGGTTAAGGAGCTCGACGAGCTGCTGGAGAGCGGCTGCGAGATGATCGCGATGGACGCTACGGAACGCGGGAGACCGGGGGACTTGAAGCTGAGCCAACTGGTCGCTTATTGCCGAGAGATGAATCCTTATGTTCAGCTCATGGCGGACATCTCGACAGTCGAGGAGGCGATGAACGCGGAGCGGCTGGGCTTCGATTGCGTATCGACGACGTTGTATGGCTACACATCTGATACGGCTGGCGGCAAGCTATATGACGAGGACTTTGTTTTTCTGAAATCGGTGGCTGACGCGGTTGGCATTCCTGTCATAGCGGAAGGAAACGTATTGACGCCGGAGATGTACAAGCGCTGCCTGGCCGTAGGCGCCGCATCCGTCGTGGTCGGCGGAGCCATTACCCGGCCGCTCGAGATTACGAGACGGTTCGTAGAAGCCGGGACGAGCAAGCAAGCCACTGCAAAAGCGTATGAAACGTACTTTCAAGAGCCGATGAACCGGCATCAGTAGCCAGCTGTATTTGAGAAAGAAAATACCAGTCGCCGATAAAAGTGGCGACTGGTATTTGCTATGATTCCAGAAAAAGTCGACGACTGATGACCTGCATGCCCAGCTGTGGAGAAGGCAGCATGATGCAAGCGAGTGGCCTGTGCTATAATTGAATCAAAGTTTCGATTTATGAATTCACCATAGAACAGGATGGGATCCTTTGAATAAAAACGAAGTGGAAAATGAGTTGCCTCCCCATTATGATCAATTAAAAACAGCCGCGAACCGGACGTCCAATTGGAGAGAACGACTAGCTGCCGTTGAAGAGTTAGGTCAGTGGAAAACGAAACAAACCATTGATGTGCTATTGCATAGACTGAATAACGACAGCGTGTATAAGGTTCGGGAAGCTGCCTTTGGCAAGCTCAAACAATTCGGTGAAGATGTCCAGCTTCCGCCAAGAAAAAAAGGCGCCTTAAGCAGAGAGGTTGCCAAAATTCTGGTAAGAATAAAGAAAAGCTTGCCGAAAGGTCATGCTTATCCAGATTTCAAAGAGAAGTTCAAAAAGATGAGACTTGATATTTATGATACCTGCGAAGGCGAAAAGGGCGACGACTTCGATAAGTGGCTTGAAGACGCGTGGGCTTCGTTAGCGACAAGGTAGTCCGGAACTGAGTATGCGGGATATTACAGAAATGCTGGAAGCAAGAGCGGCGGAGTAACAGGAAGTGCAAATAGCGGTGCAGGGATTTCCAATCCTGCACCGCTATTTGCATGTAGGCGATTGGCGAACCAATCAACTTCGTATTAATTGGGTTGAGACAACGCGACAGAACGTTTCTCCGCGCTCGAGCGGATGACGGCATCCAGCACCTCTTGATTGCGGTACCCGTCCATGAAGTCCGGCAGGCCGTCCGGGGCGAGGCCGTCCAGCAGCGACAGGAAGTCGCCGTACTGCGACACTTTGCATCGTTCGGGAACGTCGATGACCGCCTTGGCAAGCTGTCCCGGAGCTTCTTCGCGAATCCATACGAGCTGATCGGGATTTAGCGTGGACGCATGCAGCGTTCCGAGATCGCCATAGACCGATACCTCATGCTGATTGCCCGAGCCGATCGCGTTGCGCGACGATTGGAAGATGCCGACGGCATCGCCGGTCATCCGCGCCTGAAAGCTTACGAAATCATCGACCTCGACCTTGACCATCTCCCCGGTAGCGGGATCCCGCCGCTCGGGAACGAAGGTGCGCAGCTGCGCCGACAGCTCCTGAAATTCACCGAACAGAAACCGCGCCAGATCGATCATATGCGAGCCCAGATCGCCGAGCGTTCCCGTGCCGGTGATGTCCTTGTCGAAGCGCCACAGATACGGCGTGTCGTTCGGAACGGCTCCCCAGCTTTGCAAGTACTGGATCGAGAAGCTGCGCACCGTGCCCAACTTGCCTTCCCGAACGAGCTCGCGCGCATAGCGGAAGGCCGGCGTGTAGCGATAGCTAAAACCAACCATGCCGGGCACCGGCTCCCGTTCGTACAGCTCCAGAAGCTGCTCGGCCTCCTCAAAGACGCGGGTGAACGGCTTCTCGGCGAGATAAGGTTTGCCTTCCGCAAGACAAGCGCGCAGAATATCCGAGTGGACGTTGTTCGGTGTTACGGATACGATCGCGTCGACTTCGGGGTCCTCGATGAGACTAACAAAATCAAGGTACCTTTTGCCGTCCTCAATGCCGAGCTGTTCTCCCTTCTCCGCCAACGCCCGTTCATCCACGTCGCTTACCGCTACAACTTTATAGCGGCGCTCATCCGCCATCCAACGGATATGCGAATGCGCCATGCCGCCGAGTCCGATCAATCCGATTCGATATGTCCTCATAGCTGCTCCTTTAACTGGTTGAGTATTTTCATTACTGTATATTGTCGTAACGCTCGTAAGCATCCGTATAAATCTTTATCAGCTTCTGCAAGCCCATGTCGTTCAGCTTTTCGACGTAAGCGTCCCATTCTTGATCGACGCCGCCTTTGGTGATCCACTTGGCGCGCGTGCTCTTAATATAGCTCTCGATATCGGTGGTCAGCGTCGGAAGCTCCTCGTACTCCTCGACCGTGTACATGACTTCCGGATAGGGCTCCGTCACATAGTCCTTGCTCAGGCCGTCGAGCTGCAGCTTCAAGCCGTCGCCGCTTGACGGGTCGAGCTTGATGTTTTTCTCGAACTCGGGGCTGACGTATTTCGGGCCGAAGTCGCGCAGGGAGCTGTCCCAGTACCAGGCGTCCGCGCTTGTGCCGTCCGGCGGATCCATAAGCGTGTACGTGCCGTCGGCGTTTTTCTCGATTGAGGTGCCGATGGCGCCCCAGAAGTTCTGGATGCTGGCTTCGCCGGTGTAGAACTGATCCGCCCAGCGCGCGGAAATTTCGGGATATTTGTTGCTTGTCGTAATGAGCACCTCGTTGCGGCGGAAGCTGAGACCGTTGGGGTCGCCAATCTGATATTTATTGCCGTCCGGTCCGGTAATCGGCACGATCGTTTCGTATTGATCGCTCCACTGGCCGAATACGGCATCCGGCGTCCACTGGTAGGAGAAGCCGACCAGCGCCGCGTCGGGATTTTGGCGTTTGGCCGTCAGCATCGTGTTGTCCTGAGTAAATGTTTCCTTATCGATCAGCCCTTCGGAGAACAATTTGTTTGCCCACTCGATTCCCGCTTTGTACGCTTCGGAGGTTGGGAAATATTCCAGCTTGCCGTCCCTGACGATCATATGATTGCCGCGCATGTCGGTTATGCCGAACGGTGCGAACAGATTCATGTCGACATCCTTGGAGTCGCTGTACGGAATTTCGTCCGCCTTGCCGTTGTCGTTCGGATCCTGCTCTTTAAACGCCTTCAGCACATTGTACAGGTCGTCAAGCGTCTCCGGCGCCTTCAAACCCAATTTGTCCAGCCATGCCTTGTTGATGACCGGCTGTACGGAGGAGTAGGGGCGCGACGGCAGCCTTGCGGGCAGCGAATAGATTTTGCCGTCCGGGAATGTGCTCAGTTTTTTCATATCCGGCATTTCGGCCATCGCGGCTTTCAGATTCGGCATATATTGCTCGATGTAGTCGTCCAGCGGACGGAACAAATTGAGGTTGTTTACGATATCGGAATCGCCGAAGGCCATGTTGCCGATAATGATGTCCGGCATTTTGCCGCTTGCCAGCATGACGGATTTTTGCGTTTCCCAATCGCTGTTGGAGATGACCTGCCAATTGATCTTGACGTTGGAGTTTTTCTCGAGCTCTTGCAGCCAGGTATTTTTCGTAAACGTATCTCCCATGTTGCCCCACCGAATCGTCAGCGCATTCAACGTCACCGGTTTGTCCGTAATCGGCAAACCTTCTTTGTTAAAGCCGCTTCCGGGCTCGCTTGTCGATTTGCCTCCAGCCTCGTTCGATCCGCCATTGTCGGGATCCGCTCCGTTGCTGCAGCCTGCAAGCACGGCCGTTCCCAATACAGAGATTAGAGCCAAGCCGGATAACATTTGTTTCATCTTCGCCATGTCGAACTCCCCTTTAATAGAATTAGTGTAACACGCCATGCATTCCTGTTAGTTCGAGTTCAAAAAGTCCGGTTTTCAGCACCGAGAAGATTGAAAGAAGGTAGAAACTGAGGAGCGGAGCGTAGTGGAAGCTACGTGAGCACCGGAAGTTTCGCCTGAATTCAAGATTCGATGCCGAATAAGCTTCTTGGCATACTTCGTGATGGGAAGCGGGCTTTTTGAACTACCTCTATTGCTGTTCAACTCTTGACGGCGCCGATCATCACCCCCTTGTTGAAGTGCTTCTGCACGAACGGGTAGAGGCACATAATAGGGAGCGTCGCGACGATAATGACGGAGTAACGAAGCAGATTGGCCAAGCGCAGCGCGATCTGGGCCGCTTCTCCCGTTCCCAGCGCGTTCTGCATCTGATTGGTGACCAAAATGTCCCGCAACACGAGTTGAAGCGGATGGAGATCTTTATTCTGCAAGTAGATAAGCGCGTTGAAGTAGGAGTTCCAATGGCCGACCGCGAACCATAAGGCGAGCACCGAAATGATGGCTTTGGACAGCGGCAGCACCATGAGCGCAAAGAAACGTAGATTGCCGCAGCCGTCGATCTGCGCGGCTTCCCATAGCTCGGCGGGTATGCCCGTGCGGAAGAAGGTGCGCGCCACGATGATGTCGAATACGGCGACCGAGAAAGGAAGCACCATGACCAGGAACGTATCATACAGATTGAAATCGCGGATCGTCAGAAAGGTGGGCACCAGGCCGCCGTTGAAGAACATGGTGAAAATAAAGAAAAACGACAGCGGCTTGATGCCGACCAGATCCTTCCTTGACAAGGCGTAGGCCGCCGACAGGTTGACCGCGAGCCCGATCGCGGTGCCGACAACCGTGTAGGCTATCGTGTTCCGGTATCCGATCCATATATTCGAATGATTGAACAGCTCCTTGTAGCCGTCCCATGTAAATCCTTGAGGCCAGAGCCACACTTTCCCGTTGCCTACGGCCGACGGATCGCTGAAAGACGCGATAACGATAAAATAAAGCGGATATAATACAAGGATAAGCACAATGACGGACCAGGTATACAATAACGTTTCCAGCAGCTTGTCGTTATCGCGCTTTCTTTTAATAGGCAGAACATGATTCGTTGCAGTCTCCATGGCTGTCTGTCCTCCTTTCTGTTACCAGAGACTATTCTCCGAATATTTTTTGGCTATTTGGTTGACCAGGATGAGCAGCGCAAAATTAATGAGCGTATTAAAGAGATTAATGGCTGCCGAGAAGCTGTACTGCGAGCTGAGCAATCCGATTTTGTACACGTACGTCGAGATGACCTCGCTGCCGGAAATATTCAAATTGTTCTGCAAGAGGTAGGCCTTCTCGAAGCCGACGCCGAGCAATCCGCCGACTCGCAGGATCAATAGGGTAACGATCGTCGGGATGAGCATCGGAATGTCGATATACCATATTTTCTGCCAGCGCGTTGCGCCGTCCACCGTCGCCGCTTCGTACAGGCTTGGACTGACCGCCGACAACGCCGCAAGGTAGATAATGCTGTCCCAGCCCGTATGCTGCCAGACGTCGGACCAGACGTAGATGCTGCTGAACAGACTCGCCGAGCCCATGACATTTGGCGCCTCCGCGCCGAATAGTCGGAACAGATTGCCCATGAGACCGTTGCCGGGAGACAGCAGAATCATCATGAGACCCGCGATTACAATGGTAGAGATGAAATGCGGCATATAAGTGATCGTCTGGAATACCCGCTTGTACCGGTTCGCTCGCAGTTGATTCACCAGGATGGCGAATATAATCGGAATCGGAAACATCGCGAAGCTGTACAAGCTGATCAGTACCGTATTTTTGATCGTGATCCAGAATTGATAGGACTGGAAAAACTTTTCGAAGTATTTGAGTCCCACCCAGGGACTCTCCATAATCCCCAAAGCCGGCTTAAAATCCTTAAACGCGATAATAACCCCGTACATCGGCTTATAAGTAAAACATAACAGCAGCGTGACTGCCGGGAGCAAAAGCAAGTACAGCCCCCAGTTTTTGCCGATTCGGAGCATATACCGCTGCAGATGGGCCTTCGATGAACGATTGATCAAGTGTCCGAACCTCCTATTGCTGTGTGATGGGTCATCCCTGTTCAATTTCTTCCCCTCGCCCTTGATTATACGGACCCCTGGCGATACGATTTGGACCATCTTAAGGGGATATCTGGACCTTTGCGGAGCCGGAGTTCCTTTTCTCGGGACGGTTCGGCATGAAATATAGCCTAATCCAGACTTTTTACTGTCCATTCCGGACATTTCGCGGCAGGGGCGGAGTAGCCGGGTTGCATTTTCGATTTCCGGTATTATAATCATCTGACAACGCTATACATGGCGGTGACGCGAGGACGATCGAAGGGAGCTGCGGAGCAGGTGGCGGAACGGGCCGAGAACAAGCTGTATCCGATCAAACATTATGTCAGGATCATTATTATCATCTCCATATCCGCGCTGATTCTGGACCTTATCATCAGCTTCGCGACGATCGCGATCGTCAAGCAGCAATCCGCGCGGGATTTGCGGGACACGGCGTATTTGTACATCAACAGGATTAACGGAGATTTCTCTTATATCAACCACTTCATGGGATGGACGCTGGCCAACGACGATAATGTCAATATCATGAACACGCATGAGTTGAACGACACCGAATTCATCAAAGCCAACGATATGTTATTCCGAAGATTCGTCGAGCTTCAAAAAAGTTACGACCGCAATTACAACTTTTTTCTCTTCTTTAGCGAGAAGGACATCATGCTCAACGTGGCGCCGATGGGCTTGACGTACAAGGAATTTCAAGAGCTGAAGGGGCAGATGAACACTTACATGGATAAGAGTGTAGGTTACGATCCGTTTTATTCCCGCTGGTCGACTGTCCAACTGGACGGGACATTTTATATCCTTAATGTTTTCCTTTACCACGGCAACTATATGATCTGCCTGATCGCGGCCGACGATCTGATTGAGCCGCTGCGCCAAATCAATCTGGGCGAAAAAGGTTACGCCTCCCTATGGACCGAGGACGGGAGCCTCGTAACGAGTCCGATGTCGAACAACGGAAAGCCTGCCCATATCGAGCAGGATCGTTACGCTTGGCTCATGCCGTTCCAGACCAAAACGACCGTTAAAGGCGAGTTCGACAACGCATCGTTTTTCGTCAGGCTGGTCATTCAATTCGGCGCTTTCGAAAAAATCATGATCGCCCAGCTGCTCATCATGTTGATGGCCGTTATTGTGGCCTGCTCCTTAAGCTTCATCATGCTTTATTTCCGAAACAAGGTGCTGCAGCCGATCAAGAGCTTCTCGTACAATCTGGCCTTTTGGACCGAGGATGGCGAACCGATCGACATCGCGAGCAACAATATCGCCGAGCTGGAGAAAGCCAATAAACAGTTCACGGGGCTGGTTCAGCAAATCAAAACGTACAAAATCGACATTTACGAACGGGAAATCGAGAAGCAGCGCATTCAGCTGGATTATATGAAGCTGCAGATCAAGCCGCACTTCTTCCTGAACTGTCTGACGACCATACACAGCATGGCGCAGATGGACATGACCGAAGAGATCCAGCAGATGGCGATGTCCACGTCGATCTACTTCCGATACATCTTCCAGAACGGCCAGGACTTTGTCCGCATGGAAGACGAGATCGAGCATGTCCGCATCTATCTCGAAATTCAGAAGAACCGTTATCGCGACGCCTTTCTTTACCGAATAGAAGGAGCGGAGCATGTGCCGGATCTGCCGATACCGCCGCTTGTACTGCAAACCTTTATCGAGAATGCGATCAAATACGCGGTCTCGCGGGATCAGAAATCGCTCATAACGCTGATCCTCAGACGCCGCCGGATCGGGGGCGAGATCGCGACCGTCATCCGGATCACGGATACGGGTCCCGGATTTCCGTCGCATGTCCTGGAGAAGCTGCGCCAAAGACTGCCGCTCGACCAGACGCATGGAACGCGGATCGGCATCATGAATACGATTCAGCGACTGGAGTCCTTGTACGGCGGACGCGCGCATGTGCGCTTCCGCAACCGCGCCGGCGGAGGAGCCGGCGTCACCCTGTACCTGCCGGAGCTTCCGGCCCATCCATCCGAGACAGGAGGTTAGCCGAATGCAAGCATTGCTCGTAGATGACGACTACTTTGTGGTGACGGCGCTGGAGAAGAAGGTCGATTGGGCCTCGCTTGGCGTCGATACGGTGCACACGGCCCATAATGTGGCGCAGGCGCGCGACATTTTGCAGCGGCATCCGATCCAAATTCTTATATCCGATATCGAGATGCCGCAAGGGAGCGGGCTTGAGCTTCTTGCATGGATTCGCGAGGAGCGTTACAACGTGCAGGCTATTCTGCTCACCAATTACGCCGATTTCAACTATGCGCAGAAGGCAATCGAGCTGCGCAGCTTCGAATATTTTCTAAAGCCGATTCAATTCGACAAGCTTATGCTTATTATTGGAAAAGCGGTCGAACGGGCCAAGGAGCAGCAGCGGGAGGAAGAGGCCATTCAGGAGGGGTATTACTGGAAACGCAATCAGGCGAAGATGCTGGAGCACTTCTGGCGCAAGCTGATCAGCGACAGCGTCTCCGCCCCTTTGAGGCCCGCCGACGTCGCCCGCGCAGCCCGGGAACAAAATCTGTCATACGGCATGGACGATTTTGTTCAGCCGCTGTTGCTTAATTTTTTTCATGCGGCGGGCAGTATGGGGATGGAAGAAAAAAATCTGTTCGATTTTGCGCTGCTAAACGTTTTATACGAGCTTTACCAGCATGCGGAATTTACGGTGGAGACGGCGCTGGAATACAGCGAAAATAATTGGATTGCCGTGCTGAAATGGAAGGGGGCGCCGAATTCTCGATTGCTCGAGGAGTTATGCGCATCGTTTATCCAGCAAGCCAATCGCTCGCTGAAATGCGATGCCTGCTGCATCATCGGCATGCCGTCAAGGCTTGGGGAGTTCGGCGCAAGCATTAGGCAATTGCTGCAACTGAACAAAGGGATTGCCAAGCGGCGCAATCAGGTTTTTGCCGCGAGTGACGTTATTGATCCGGCTGAGGAAGGCTACGCGCCTCCGGATCTGCCTCGGCTGGAGGGGCTGCTGGAGATGGGCCAGCCCGATGTTTTTTTGCGGGAGACGTCCTCGTATTTAAGCTTTCTATCGTCTCGCAACTATATCACTGTCTCCACCCTGGGCCTGTTCCAGCTCGATATGATGCAGCTCGTCTACGCCTTTCTCAAGTCGAAGGGCATTCAAGCGCATCAATTGTACAAAGGCAAGACAGGCGAGCGGCTTTTGGCCGAATCTTTGCACTCGATCGAGGATATGGAAGCTTACCTGCAGCATTTGGTGACGACGGCCTTGTCCTACCGCGATTTCGCCGAGCAGCCTACAACCGTAGCCGAAGAGATCAAACAATATATACATTCGCATTATGGCGAGGACTTGACCCGCCTCAGTCTGGCGGAGGTTTTTTACCTCCATCCCGACTATTTGGCGCGGATCTTCAAAAAGGAAACGGGCGTATCGCTGGGTACCTATGTCATCGGCGCCCGAATCGCGGCAGCCAAGCAATTGCTGCGTACGACGACGATGTCGGTGTTCGCCGTAGCGAAGAAGGTCGGTTATGCGAACTACTCCTATTTCGCCAAGGTGTTCAAGCAGGAGACCGGCATGTCGCCGAACGAATATAAGCAGGGAGGTCGAGAGGGCTCGATTTGAAATCCCAAGTCTCTTTATCATAATACCTCTTCATAAAGAATAGATTAGGGAAGGCATGTCTTATTTCTATTGAAGAGGGGTTGAAATACGATGCATCTTTCTGCGGCAACGATTGCGATGTTAGGCATTGGCACGGCCGTGCCCCGATATGTACTCGATCAGACCGACACGGCGCAGCGTTTGACGCACGCCCTTAGCGGGGCGCCGGACGCCGCACGCTGGGCCAAACGGATTTTCAAGAAATGCGGGGTGCAAACCCGCTATACATGCGAGCCCGATTTGCTCGAGCCAGCCGAGAACAACCGTTATTTCGCCCAATTGTCCGGATTGCCGGTTCCGACTACGGCCGATCGAATGGCGATCTATAAGCAAGAGGCGATTCCGCTGGCGCTGCAGGCGGCCAAGAAGGCCATGACCGATGCCGATATCGGACCGGAGGCCGTTACCCATCTGCTCACGGTCAGTTGTACCGGGCAATTTCTGCCTGGACTTGATGCGACGCTCGTTCGGCAGCTTGGACTACCCCTTTCGGTCAACCGCATTCCGCTGACCTTTCTCGGCTGCGCGGCCGGTCTTAAAGCGATCGACATGGCGCGGGATATCGTCGCCGGACATCCGGACGCCGTTGCGCTGATCGTCAGCGTAGAGCTGTGCACGATCCATATGCAATCGACATCGGATCGCGAGGCGCTGTTTGGAGCGTCCTTTTTTGGCGATGGAGCCTCCTCATGCGTCATCGGGAGAGCGGAGCAGCGGGATGGTCCGGTCTTCGCGCTTGGCGAAGCGCGCAGCAGCCTGATGCCGGGTACGGCCGGCGAGATGATATGGGAGGTCGGCAATCACGGATATGATCTGTTTTTGTCCCCTCGCATCTCCCAGCTGATTGGGGAGAAGATTCCCGGCCAGCTTGCTCCGCTTTTGCGGGATGAGGATCCTTTTCCGGGAGTTTGGGCTATCCATCCCGGGGGTAAGGGCATTATCGACGAGCTTGAAGCAGCGCTTGCATTGTCCCCGGACCATACCCGGTTTAGCCGCGACGTGCTGCGCGATTATGGAAACATGTCCTCAGCGACCATCTTGTTCGTGCTGAAGGCGATCCGTGACACGTTTATTCGGGAAGGGGCCGATAAAACGGAGGGATTTTGTCTGGCCTTCGGTCCGGGACTTTCTTGCGAAATCGTACCGATTGCCTATCTGCCTGCTTCGGAGGACGGTGCGGCGATCGGCGCGAAAGCAGGGATGAGCGCCTATGTTTAGGACGTTTCGCGAACGCGCCTCGGCTTACGAGCTGATGGACGACCGGTCGCAGGGCGGGGAGGAGCTTAGGGAGGCGCTGCGGCATCTGCGCAGGTTGAACCGACTCTTTAGCGCGGCGGCCCCTACCTTGTTCGGAGTTAGCCGCTTATGGGCGGAGGCGGGCAAGCCGCGGCGATTGGAGGTGCTCGATATCGGGGCGGGCTCCGGCGACGTCAATGCGGCTTTGCTCAGGTGGGCCGATGCGCAGGGCGTCGAACTGACGGTGACGCTGGTCGATCGGACGCCGGAGGCCTGTGCGGAAGCGGCCGCTTATTTTGCGGACGAGCCCCGGGTCTCGGTGATGTGCCGCGACTTGGCGGATCTCGATGCGCGGGGGGCCGACATCGTGACGGGCTCGCAGTTTCTGCATCATTTTGCATCCGAGGAACTGCCGGACGTTGCTTCCGCCATGCTGCGGGCCTCCAGGATCGGCATCGTTATTCAAGATATTCATCGTCACTGGCTGCCTTGGGCTGCCGTATGGCTCGCGGCCCGACTGGTGTCAACCAACCGGTATATTCGCAATGATGGTCCGTTATCCGTTGCCAAAGGGTTCCGCGCGGAGGATTGGGAGCAATTGGACAAGGCGCTGGGCTCGCCCGGGCTGACCTGCAACTGGCGGCCCTTGTTTCGCTATGTCGTTACCATTGCGGCACAACCGGGGGGCGTTGCGGATGAGTGATCGCGGGACGTTGGACGTTGCCATTCTCGGTGCGGGCATAGCCGGCAGCTGCATGGCGATTCTGATGGCGCGGCGAGGCTGGAAGGTGGCGCTCATCGATCGCCGGACGTTCCCGCGCCATAAAGTCTGCGGGGAGTTTCTATCTCCCGAGGCGGTCGACTCGCTGATCGCCTTGGGACTTGGAGACTGCCTGCAGGCGCTGGAGCCGGCAGTTATTAGTCGTGCCCGGCTGATCCTCGGAAACGGCGCTTCGATTGTCGCTCCCTTGCCTGGTCCGGCATGGGGCATCAGCCGTTACCGTCTCGATAAAGCTCTGCATGAAGAAGCAAGGCTTGCAGGAGCCGAAGTCGTGACGGAAACCGCCGTTACTGCGGTTGGCTTGGCGAACGATGGGTACGAACTGCGGACGAGGCGAGGCTCCGAGGCGGCTGCGATTTCATCGAGGACCGTAATCGGCGCATGGGGAGGAAACGGGCGCGTACCGGATTTTCCGGATGCGGTGCGCCGGCGTCCTGCCCCATGTCCGTACATGGGCATCAAGATTCATGTGTCCGGCATCGAGATGGACGGGGATTTGGAGCTTTATTTTTTCGAAGGCGGTTATTTGGGGCTGTCTTCTGCCGGGCAGGGTATCGTTAACGCAGCAGCGTTGTTTGACCAGCGCGCCTTTCGGCAGTCGCCCTCAACGGTGATCGGTTGGCTTAAGGAGGCCGAGGCTCGCCACCCCTCGTTAGCAAGAAGGATGGAGGAGGTCCTCCCCCTTGAGGAATCGCAAGCGGCGATTGCGCCCGTGCGCCTCTATGACGCTCCGCTCGCCTGGAACGGCATCCCTTTAATTGGCGATGCTTGCGTGACCATACCGCCCCTGTGCGGGGACGGCATGTCGATGGCGATCCGTTCCGCGCAGCTCTGTTCGGAGTCGGCCGATCTATTTTTGAGAGGCGAAGCGACGCGAGAGCAATGGAGGCGCGATTATGAGGGAGCGATCGCCCGGCATTTTCGAGGCCCGCTCAGGTGGGGGCGACTGCTTCAGCGCACGGCAGGCCATCCCGCGTTTTCGATGCTGGCCGCCACGGCCGCAAGTCGATTGCCTGGCGTCGTCAATCGTCTTGTAAGAGCCACGCGGCTAGGAAAGATGAATGCGTCTCCATGGTAAGCTTGTAATCCGCAAGCGCCGCCGCGCCAACCGTACAGACTGCCGCCGATGAGTATTTCGGCGGCTATTTATATGATCCTGATCCTGCGGAATACAAGTTTCTATATTGAACAGTTAAGATCATTCGCTGTGAACCGTACCAGAAGTGACAGCGAAAAATTTGGTTAAAAGAAGGGTATGTGCTGTAAGAGTGTTGAAGGACGGAGCTATAGAGATATGATTATCCCTTTGGAGGAGGATTTCAGGGGGATTTTTTACGCGACTAAAAACGACAGCCCTTGTCATTTTCTTTTGTACAAGACAGATTGATGTCTGATTACTTGCTATAATGAATTTACAAAAATGATAAATAAATGAGGGATTATGATGTCAATCTCAATCGTGAGCCTATTAGCTTCTCAATTAAGTCGGAACGATGAGGAGCCGAACATTGAACTGGCCCACAGGTTAGCTAGCGAAGAAGATCATGCGGGTATAGAAGTTATAATCGAAAACCTGTCTGGCAAGGACAAAAAGATTCAAAACGATTGCATTAAAGTAGCGTACGAGATCGGACAGGTTAAGCCCGAACTCATAAGCAAGTATGCATCGACTTTCGTAGAGCTGCTGAAGAGCCGCGATAACCGTTTGGTATGGGGCGGCATGACAGCGTTATCCACGATTGCAGGGGTAGCTTCGGAATCCATAATGGCTCATCTTGACACTTTAAAACAAGCCATGAAATCAGGCTCGGTTATTACAATTGACAAGGGCGTCCTAACGCTTGCGAAGCTGGCAGCCGTCAGTAAGAAAAACAATGACGAGATATTTCCGTTCTTGCTCCAACACCTGGAAGCTTGCAGAACGAAGGAAATTCCACAGCATTCCGAAAGCACGCTTGTTGCAGTAACGGATGAGAATAAAGAGAAATTTTTGAATGTTTTACGAACAAGAGAACCATATTTAACGGCTCCTCAACTCAAAAGAGTCAAACGAATTTACAAAAAATTAGGTTCTTGATTCAATACCCTCATGATCCTAACAGACACCAGGAGGCTGTCTATTCATTGTGCAAAGGTGAAATTGCGGGCAAGAGTCAGGTAAGAAATGAACGGGAGCAACTGTAACGGAAATGAAAGGCGTTATTTCAGCAAAAAGCGGCATTTCGCAAATCTAATGGAACTGACAGCCCTTATAATGGGCAAAAGTCCGTGGTTTGCCTGGATTTCTCACGAATAACGTCGCAGAGTTCCGTTAGACTTTAAAATCACGCCAAACGATCCATATAAGGGCCCTCAATTCCGTTAACTCGTTGGCGATGATTGATTGCAGCTTTATTTCCAGTTTTGCACACAATGTATCGACGGCCTCATTATCGAACCTTAACCGCCTGTTTTTCGTTAGTCGCAATTGTAACGGATATACGCGACTCTTAGAAGCTAAAAAGGGGAGAAATGCCTCTGATTTGAGCTGTAAGAGTCGAGGTGTGACCGTCACTTTCAAAAGGGACAGTAGTTCCATACCGAGGTCGAGGCTAATCGATAGGTTTGTTAATGTGATCCCGATAGTAGTCAAAATACAACTGATGTTGCGTACCTCTCACGGCATAAAACACGTCGGATACGGACTTGTTCCGCTGCCGCAGCACCTGCTCCAGCCATTGGACGGTCAGCCCGTTTTGGGCAAGATTGTCTTCCATGATTTTACCGTCCATAATCAGCTCAACAGGGAACGACTTGACGGCCGCGGTATGCAGCTTCAGATCCTTGCGCGTCACCCACTCATACTCGCTTTTTTTCTTGACGGACAACTTCCCGTGATCCTCCAGGCACGCGTACTCGACCTCCTCCATATTGAAAATATCTTTTTCACGCAAAGATTGGGCCAGAGAGTCCAATGTGTAGCGGATTTTTCGCATGTTGTCCTCGAGAATTTTGCCGTTCTCGATCACGACGGTCGGAGTACCGGATACTACCCGGTTCCATGCCCGGTTTTTGAGCGCGATCTTGGACACGAGGAAAGAGATGCCGAAGAACATCAAAAGCGATACGATGATGAGCCAATGGTTGAGCTTATCGTTAAACGCCAAATTCGCCGCAATGGCGCCCAGCGTGATGCCGCTCACGAAGTCATGGAAGGTCATATTGGATATCGTCTGCTTGCCTAGAATTCTCGACGTGATCATGAGGAGGATAAAAGCGGCGATCGTTCGAAAAATAACTTCTACGTATGCTTGCAATGGGAGGACTCCTTGTTCCGATTTGTGGGAGCTGTCGTAAGGCTCGATAATAACACTATTGACGATTATAATGAAAGGTAATCATGGTTTACGGAAAGGTTGCCGGCATCATGCGCAAAAAAAGCTTGCTTAAAAAAATGATTCTTCTTGGAAGCGTACTCAGTATTCTGCCCGTCGTCGCGATCGGGCTGTTCGCCTATATCCAGTCCTCCAAACAAGTACAAGAGAGGGTCAATCAAGCCGAGGTTCAATACTTGAGCCAATTAAACGCGAGCATCGAGCAAGTGCTCAAAACGGTGGAGCATACGCTGACGAATCTTTCAGAATCCCGCGTTATGGAGGATGCGATGTACAGCGAGATGGAGGCGCCAAGCTTCCAACTGTACAACAATCTCAAGAGCGAGATTACTCACCTGCAGTCCTTTGATACGAAGGTAGAGGACGTTATCATCGTTAACAAACAGCGCAACTGGCTGATCAAAAACTCGGGCATCAAGAGGCTGAACGAGCATCCCGACGAAGCAACGTACCTTGCGAAATTCGATTTGACTCCGCATACCTCGTGGCAGCTTGTGGCCAAAAGCGACTACAAGGATCCCATCTCGAGCCAAAGCTGTCCCTATATGATTAGCCTGGTTAAGCAATTGCCCCATATTACGATTCACAAATACGCCCTGGCCATCGCGAATATCCCGGCGTGCAGCATTACGGGTCTTATTACGGACGGAGAGGGACAAGAGGAAATCCTCGTGGTAAACGAGGACGGTCAAATTATATTGCACAAGGACAGGACGATGATCGGCCAGCCGCTCTCCGGGCATCCCGTTGCCCAGGCGGAGCTTGCGATGAAGGGCGTTTCCGGCCAATTGCATGCGGAGCTGGACGGCCGCCCCTATACGGTGACGTATATGAAATCCGCCTTTAACGGCTGGACGTATATGTCTGTCGTATCCATCGACCAGTTGACGTCGGAATCGCGGCAGATCGGCTGGTTTACGCTGGCGGTCAGCCTGTTCATCCTGCTGCTGTGCTTCGGCATCGTCTGGTTGTCCACGAACAAGCTGTACAGGCCGCTCAACCGTTTGGTTACCGCAATCGAAGGCGGAAGCGAGGGCAGCGAACCCTCGTCGCGCAATGAAGTCCAGGTTATCGAGGATCATATCAAGCAGTTGTTCAACTCCAACTCCAAGCTGGAGAACGAGATGCGCAGCCAGGCGCAGCAGGTCGGCGCGCTTTTCTTGCACCGGATGCTCAGCGGCAGTCTCAAGGAGACGGAAATTCGAGAGAAGCTGGAGCATTTCGGACTGAGCCGCGCTTGGGAGCATATGGCGGTCCTTGCCATTCAGGTCGACACGCTGGAGAATACGCATTACGAATCCAAGGATCTGGAGCTGCTGCTATTTGCCGTGTCCAACATGACGGAGGAGGTCGTGCCGAAGGAGCAGCGTCTTCCCGTCCTGTTGATGGACCGTTCCGTCGTTGTGGTCACCGGCTACGAAGGTGGAGGGCGCGAAGCGGCAGACGAGCATGTCTATCGGCTGACGGAGAAGCTGAAGGATCTGATCGCCCGTTATCTCGGGTTGTCCGCCAGCATCGGCATCAGCGGCATCTTCTTCGATATGAAGCATGCCGCGCGCGCCTACGAGGAAGCGCTGGAGGCGCTGACTTACCGAATTCGGCTCGGCAAAGGGATTATCGTGCCGTATGGCAGCCTGAACGCGGGCAAGTCCTCGATCATTGCGGAGTATCCGGTCCGGACGGAACACGATTTGGTGCAGGCGATCAAGCTCGCGGAGCAGGAGGAAGCGCTGACGCTGCTGCGCGGCTGGATGTCGGATGCCATCCACCAGATCGAGCTGCCGGATCACTACCAGCTGTCTCTGGTTCGGCTGCTCAACCGCATTCTGCTGCTTGCCCAGGAAGAGGGAATCACGCTCGGCAAAAGCGGCGCATACCGGATGTCGTTATACGAGGAAGTTCTGGCGCTGCATGTCAGCGAGGAGATCGAGGAGTGGTTCAAGGAGAAGCTGGTGCTTCCGATGCTCCGTCAATTCGGCGAGCGTCGCAGCTCGCAGGATCAGAAGCTGTCGGAGCGCATTATCGATTTGATCCGGAATCATTATGAATCCGAGTTCACATTGGAGGATTGTGCCGCGCGCCTGCATTATAATGCAAGCTATCTTAGCAGCGTCTTCAAGAAGGAGACCGGCCACACGTTCAGCGAGTATCTGGCTGGCTACCGGCTGCAGATCGCCAAGCAGTGGCTGACGGAGACCGATATGACCGTCAAGGATATCGCCGAACGGCTGAAGTACAACAATTCCCATAACTTTATCCGGGCCTTCCGCAAGCAGGAGGAGATGACTCCGGGGCAGTATCGCTCGCAATACGGAGGCAAGTAAACGGGAGGCGCCATATCCGGCATAATCATTTCATTGGAAAACCCCGCAATCCCTTGCGCGGCAAGGGAACTGGCGATATGAGTATAGGCGATATGCCTCTCGGCAGCTTACGATGACGGAGCAACAACCACTACAGATCGAGGAGTTGAAGAAGCGTGAAGCGGAGAGCTGCAATCGGCATGTTTATGACGCTGACGCTGCTTGCCAGCGCATGCGGCAACAGTAATGGCAACGATTCAACGGGGGGAAGCAACAACGCGGGAACAGGAGGTACGGAAGGAAAGGCCGCGCCGGCCAAAATATCCATTATGACGCCGCTGCATATGGCAGAGACGCCGGATCCGAAGATCGAGCAGCTCATTGAAGAAAAGCTGAACGTCGATCTGGACATTCAGTGGATTCCGGCATCGACCTTCCAGGACCGGATGAACGCGGCGTCCGCGACAGGCAGCTTGACGGACATCGTCAACATCACCATCACGGGCGCGAACAGAGAGGCGATCCGGGACGGGCAGTTCTGGGATATTGCGTCTTACATCGATCAATATGAAAACCTTAAGAAGCTGAAGCCGGAAGTATTGAACAATACGAAGGTGGACGGCAATCTGTACGCGCTGTATCAAGGACGTCCGCTCTCCCGTCAGGGCATGATCTATCGTCAGGATTGGGCGGAGAAGCTTGGACTGTCCGCGCCGCAGACGCTGGACGAATTGTATGCCATGATCGAGAAGTTTACGAACGAGGATCCCGACGGCAACGGTCAAAAGGATACGCTGGGTCTGGCCGATCGAGGCGATCTTGCTTCAGGCGCCTTCAAGACGGTCGCTTCGTGGAACGGAACGCCGAACGAATGGGGTGTACTCGAAGGAAAGCTGGCGCCTGCCTTCCTGTTCCCTTCTTACAAGGAAACGATGAACTTCTTCAAGAAGCTTAGGGAGAACGGCTACATCAATTCGGACTTCCCGGTAACGAGCAAAACCGACCAGCAGAATATGATCAGCAACGGCAAAGCCGGCGTGTATATTGGATGCATGTGCGATGTGCAGCAGCTGTATACGGGCTTGTCGCAGGTGCAGCCGGACGCCAAGCTGGACGTTCATAATCAGGTGAAGGGATCAAGCGGCGAGTTTACCGTATTTTCCGGACCGGGCTTCAACCACCCGTATCTGTTCCCGAAATCGGCGATCAAATCCGAGGAAGAGCTCAAGCAGGTGCTTGCTTTTATGGACGGTCTGATGAGTCCGGAAATCGCCAATCTGCTGTATTGGGGAATCGAAGGGGAACATTATACCGTCACAGACGGCAAAGCGGTGCCGGTATCCGATCAGGCCAAGATCGATCGCGACGTCAAACCTTACAATACGATCGAAGTAGGCGATCCGGCGACGAACGGACGTCTGGAGGGAAGCTACGATTATGCGCCGATGCAGAAGGCGCAGGACCTGTTCGCGGACAACGATTCGTATGTCGTGTCAGACCCGACGCTTACGCTGGACTCCGACACGTTTACGAAGCATAAGGACCGTCTCGCGCAGATCATTACGGACGCCACGTACAACTATATGCTGGGTTCGCTGGACGAGGCTGGCTTCGATAAGGAAGTGGAGCGCTGGAAGTCGGAGGGCGGCGCTCAAATGATCGAAGAATTTAACGCCGCGTACGAACAGAGCAAGTAAGAAAACACACTAACAGTTTTGAACTCGCACTACCGGTTTGCCGCGGCTGCTCCGCCCGGAGCGGCCTGCGGCAAACCGATTCATCAATCGCTATATTTAAACCATGTTTTCCGGACGGATAACACGGGTATTTGTTGTGCGGCATTAACGCATTACGGCGACACTAGCGGCAATTGGGAGGGCGGAAGAGATGAACAACCAGCTGACGGCGCCATCGGGCGGGAGAGGCCGCTTTATGCGAAGCCTAATGAAAAACAAATGGCTGTACCTGATGATTTTGCCCGGCTTGCTCTACATTATCATCTACAAATACATTCCGATGTACGGCCTAATTATTTCGTTCCAGAACTACAAGCCTTATCAGGGCATTATGGGAAGCGAATGGGTCGGCTTCGAGCATTTCGAACGATTGTTTCAGTCTCCGGATTTTTGGATGATTTTCTCCAACACGATTATTTTGTTCGCTTTGCAGCTCGTTATATATTTCCCGATTCCGATTATCCTGGCCCTTATGCTGAACGAGCTGAGATCAGAGGGCTACAAACGGACTATTCAGACGCTGGTTTATTTACCTCACTTCATGTCGTGGGTCATCGTAGTTTCGATCAGCTTTGTCATCTTTACCGTTGACGGAGGCATCGTCAACAGCGTGCTGGAGATGCTAGGTTTCCAAAAAATCAATTTCCTGCTTCAGGCGGAGTGGTTCCGTCCGATGTACATTCTTCAAGTGATTTGGCGCGAAGCGGGCTGGGGCACGATTATATTCCTCGCGGCGATCGCGGCGGTGGATCCGCAGCTGTACGAAGCGGCCAAGATGGACGGAGCGGGCCGCATCCGACAAATGATTAGCATCACCTTGCCGGCGATTCGGAGCGTGATCGTCGTGCTGCTCATTCTGAAAATAGGCGATGTGCTGGAGCTGGGTTTCGAGCATGTATATTTGCTGCTCAATTCCGCCAACCGGCATGTTGCGGAAATATTCGATACGTACGTGTACGTATCCGGCATTCAGCAAGGCCAGCTCAGTTATTCGACGGCCGTCGGCTTCTTTAAGGGCTTCGTGGGACTTGTCCTGGTCATCGGGGCGAACAAGCTGGCCAAGAAATACGGCGAGGACGGCATCTACTAGAAGCTGTGCGGTAACCGGGAGGAGGAAATCATATGGTTGGCGACAAAACTTTGAGCGGCCGATTGTTTAACGGAGTTAATATGGTGCTGCTGGGCCTGATTGGGCTCGCGACCGTGCTGCCCTTCGTTCACGTATTCGGCAGTTCCTTCGCGACGGCGGGAGAGATCGCCTCGAAGAAATTTTTGCTGGTGCCGACGGAATTTACGCTGGATGCGTACCGGTACATCTTTTCAACCAGTACGCTGCCGAAGGCCATGCTGGTATCTCTTGGAGTGACGGCGGCAGGCACGCTTTGGAGCATGCTGATCTCCGTATTGACGGCCTACGGGCTGTCGCGCAAAGATTTGATGGGACGCAACGGCATCATGTTTTTGTTCGTGTTTACGATGCTGTTTAACGGCGGGATGATCCCGACGTTTCTGGTCGTCAAAGAGACGGGACTGCTGGACTCTTATCTTTCTTTAATTGTTCCCGTTTCGATTAATGTGTTTAATATGATTATTCTCAAGACGTTTTTCCAGGGGCTGCCGGACGCCTTAGAGGAATCGGCGAAGATCGACGGCAGCAACGATGTCGGCATCCTGTTCCGGATTATTATCCCTTGCTCGTTGCCGGCGATTGCGACGATCTCGTTGTTCTACGCGGTAACGTACTGGAATACGTACATGCACGCCGTCCTCTACTTGAGCGATGCCGGCAAATGGCCGGTGCAGGTGCTGTTGCGTCAAATTATCGTGCTGGCGAGCGGGTTAAGCTACGACAACGCGGTATATACCGACGCGCCGCCGCCGTCCCAGGCGGTCAAGATGGCGGTCATCGTCGTCGCGACCCTGCCCGTGCTCGTGGTGTATCCGTTCCTGCAGAAGCACTTTGCCAAAGGCGCGCTGCTGGGCTCGGTTAAGGCTTAAAGAGGTTGTTAAAGGAGGCGAATAAATTGTCCGCAAGAGACTGGGCTGTCCGCACGGCAGATTCGATCATGAGGCAGTATCCGACGCTGTCCATGCATCCTCATTTGAGCGACTGCTGGAATTACGAGAGCGGCTGTCTGCTGCTCGCGATGGCGCGGCTCTACGAGGTAACGGGCTCGGAGGCGTATTTGAACTATATCCGAAGCAATATCGACCTTTTCGTGGATGAGGAGGGGCGCATTCGCAGCTATGCGCTGGAGGACTACAACCTTGATCAGGTCAATCAGGGCAAGGTGCTGCTGTTCTTGTACCGCGCGACGGACTCGGAACGTTATCTAAAGGCCGCGCTTGTATTGCTGCGGCAGCTGGAGGGGCAGCCGCGAACCGACGAGGGCAGCTTCTGGCACAAGAAGATTTATCCGTACCAGGTATGGCTGGACGGGCTGTATATGGCGGGGCCGTTTCTGGCCGAGCTGTCCCGCCTGCTTAATCGCCCCGAGCTGCTGGACGACGTCGCTCGGCAACTGCTGATTGCCGAGCGGCGCACGCGCGACCCGAGAACGGGCTTGCTGCATCACGCCTACGACGAGAGCCGTGAGCAGGAATGGGCGCATCCAGAGCATGGAAGGTCGCCCCATCCGTGGTTGCGCGCGATCGGCTGGTACGGCATGGCGGTCGTGGATACGCTCGATTACATGCCCGAAGAGCATCGGCTGCGCGGACAACTGATCGGCACGTACGAGCGGCTGTTCGCGGCGCTGGCCAAGGTGCAGGACCCGCCGAGCGGACTTTGGCATCAGGTGCTTGGCCAGGCCGGGCGAACCGGCAATTACGTGGAGAGCTCCGGCTCGGCGATGGTTCTGTATGCGGCTCGCAAGGCGCTGAAGCGTGGATATTTGAGCCGGCGCTACGAGGAGGCCGTCGAGCGCGGCTTCCACGGCTTGCTGAGGCACGCGGCATCCGTCGATGGCGACGGGAACGTCCATGTGAGCGGCATCAACCGCGTGGCGGGGCTTGGAGGAGAGCCTTACCGGGACGGCTCCTACACCTACTATATAAGCGAGCCTGTCGTTGCCGACGACGCCAAGGGGGTTGCTCCGTTTATTTATGCGTGTCTGGAGACGGCCCTTTGCGAGGTTTCGACAGTTATTGGAGAGGAAGGTAGTCATGACAACAAACATAGATGAGACAGAGCTTGCTTCCTTCCGGGCCGCCTTCGCCGATCTGGATGCAGCGGAACGGGTCGGCAAGCTTAACACATCTGAAGACAAGGCGACGCTGGGATACTTCGTCGATACGGGCGTCAAGTTCTCGGCCTCCTCGCCGCTGCTGGAGAACGCTTATTACGAAGCGGTGCGCAGGCTGCTGGATTGCGTCAAGCCGAACGGAGAAGGGCGGCCGATTCTTCAGGAGGGCGGCGTCTATTACGGATGCTGGCTGGAGAGCACGGGCACGATCAACGCCGAGCTGTGCGCGCGGTTCATGCCGGCCGTGACAGAGGCGACGTACAGGCAGTTCGCGGAGCTGCAGCGCGAGGACGGTCTGCTGCCGTACAAAATAACGGAGGCGGGGGCGGTGTTCAAGCAAATACAGCTTGTGACCCCGCCTGCGAGAAGCGCATGGAACTATTACGCTCTCCATAAGGGGCGAGTCGCGGACGACTACCTGCCGCTCATGTACGGGGCGCTCTCCCGTTACGACGACTGGCTCGCACGGCATCGCGACACGAGGGGGAGCGGCTGCGTGGAGGCGTTCTGCGCATTCGATACGGGCCATGATCTGTCGCCGAGGTTCTGGCATGTGCCGGATACGCCGCATCTTGACGATCCGGCCTTGCCGTACCCGGACTCGCCGCTGGTGCCCTTTTTGGCGCCGGATCTTACGGCAAGCGTCTATTGCAGCCGCCGTTATCTGGCGCTCATGGCGCGCGAGCTTGGGCTGCCGCATGAGCCATGGCAAGAGAAGGCCGAGGCTAGCTTTGCCAGTCTGATGAAGCATTGCTTCGAAGAGGAGGATCATTTCTTCTACGACGTTGACAAGCAAGGACGTCACGTAAAGGTGCAGTCCGACGTTCTGCTGCGGGTCATGGCAAGCGAAGTGGGGGACCGGGACTTCTTCGATCGCATGCTGAGGCTTTATTTGCTTAATACGTCGAAGTTTTTCGCCAAATATCCCTTTACGTCGCTCGCGATGGACGATCCGCGCTTTGATCCGTTCGCCAGCTACAATACCTGGGCGGGAGCGACGAATTTCCTGAGCTTAATCCGGGCGCCGCATGCGTTCGAGCATCATGGACGCTACGTCGAGCTGACCTGGGTGCTGCAGCCCATCGTTTCCGCGCTGGCGCGGATGACCCGGTTCGGTCAGGTTCTAAGTCCGTGGACGGGCAAGGAAGGTTTCGCCGAGTCGTATTCGCCGTCGCTGTTGTGCATGCTGGATTATGTGGAGCGGCTTAGCGGCATCCTGCCGACGACGTCGGGGGAGCTGTGGTTCACAGGGCTGCTGCCGTATCCGTTCGACCACGGCGAGAAGCTGGCCGAACGTACCGCCTACAGCCGGGAGGTTGACGATAAGAGTTTCGAACTGATAAATGGGGAGGAAGAATGCCGCGTCTATATTGACGGCAAGCTCGCCTTCCGTTTCCCGGCGGGCATCCGGCTTATTACAGATCGCGCCGGACAGCTCACGGGCCTTATCGGCATGAGCGCAAGACGGATAGAAGGCGCCATCCAGATCGGCGGCGCCGGGGAGGGAGTCCCGTTCGGCGCGGACGGAAACGAGGAGCTGGCGTTTGAGGCCGGCGCGTTCCGCTCCGTATCGGCACCCGGAATTGTCTACCCGACTTACCGGTGACTGCGTGCGCGGATGTCGCTCTTGGATACAACTTTGATTTAACAGGAAGAACATGCGATAATGTTCCGACATGATTCCTGGAGGCAGAACCAACTTTGAAACAGTATCCTTTCGAATACGATCATTCCCGTCCCTTTCTTCAGCAAGTCGGAGAGTGGGTTGCGGATGTGTTCTACGACATATTGCCGGAAGCCGGCTTCGAGGTTCGCGACGAACAAATTTATATGGCTTACCAATTGGAGCGGGCATTTGCCGAAAAGCAGACGATCTTCGCAGAGGCAGGCGTAGGAACGGGCAAAACGCTGGTGTATCTGTTGTATGCGATTTGCTACGCTCGTTATACCCGTAAACCTGCGATTATTGCCTGCGCGGACGAGTCTCTCATCGAGCAACTTGCGAAGCCGGAAGGCGATCTTGCCAAGCTGGCTCGTCATTTGAGCCTTACGATCGACGCCAGAATGGCGAAGTCCGCGGACCGTTATCTATGTTTGGCCAAGATGGACCAAGTGAAGACCGGCGACGAGGATTACGATATGTATAGCGCGGTACGGGCCGAATTGCCCGATTTTGTTCATCAATATAAAGCGATGCAATCCTTCTATCCCTATGGAGACCGCAAACAATATCCGCACTTGGACGACCATCAATGGAACAAAATCAGTTGGGACACGTTTCAAGATTGTTTCTCTTGCGATCAAAGACATCGCTGCGGACAGACGTTAACCCGCGAACACTATCGGAAGTCTACGGATTTGATTATTTGCTCGCATGATTTCTATATGGAACATGTATGGACATACGAGGGGCGGAAGCGGGAAGGCCAACTCCCGTTATTGCCGGATCACTGTGCCGTTGTATTCGACGAAGGACATCTGTTGGAATCGGCAGCGCAGAAGGCGTTGACTTACAGCTTGAAGCATTCGGGGTTCGAAGAATTGGTCTGCCGCTTGTTGAAAGGCGAAATCAGGGAGTCTTTGGCCGTGTTGATTGACGAAGCGATTGACCGCAGCGAGTCCTTATTCTACACGCTTTCGGCACATTGCGAGGATATTCCCGGCTCCGAGCGCAAACGGATTATTCTGGGCGAAACTTTGCAAGAAGAAGTGCGCCTGTTTCGTCTAGTGATCGAAGCCATCGAAGAAGAGCTGGTTTTCGAGAGCGATCTTTATACCTTGAACGAGTATCAGCTGCGGATCGTCGAGGAGCAGTTGGAGACGATCCAGAAAGCCCTGAGTTTGTTCCAGAGCTCCGACGCATTGATAAGTTGGGCAACCGAAGCAGAGGATGGACTCACCTTGGTCATCATGCCCAGAGCGGTTAAGGAAGTGCTCCGCGAGAGGGTATTCGCCCTGAATATGCCGATTGTTTTTTCGTCCGCGACGTTATCGGTGGGCGGTTCATTCGACTATATAACAAGCAGTCTGGGAACGGATCGTTATTTGTCCTTTAGCACCCAATCTCCTTATGATTATGAGAACCAAATGAAAGTCGTAGCTCCGCAATGGACGCAGGGGGCTTCGGGCGAGGAGAAAATGAAAGCTGCGGCGGGCCTGCTGGCCGAAACCGGCGGCAGGGCGTTGGTTTTATTCAATGGCAGGGAGGACATGCTCCAGTTCAAGGAGCTGCTTCCTTCCTATCCGGAACTCGCGAACATGCGATTTTGGTTTGAAGGGGACGCGGAAATCAGCCACCTTATCGGCTATTTCCAACGGGACGAAACAAGCGTGCTGTGCGCTTTAACGCTGTGGGAGGGCCTCGACATCCCAGGTCCTTCTCTGTCGAACGTCATCGTCTGGTCTCTGCCATTCCCGCCTCAGGACCCGGTGTTTATGGCGAAGCGGGAAGCCGCGGCGGCTCCGTACGAAGAAGTAGACCTGCCTTATATGCTGCTTCGTCTGCAGCAAGGTATGGGACGATTAATCCGCTCAAGCGCCGATCGGGGTATCGTAGCGATCTTAAGCGAGGAAATCCACCATGACGCGAAGCTTCGAGAGGCGATCGAGAAGTTATTGCCGCAGGGAGTTCAGTTGCAGGATGTGGAGCCGGGACGCGTATATTTAACTTAGACTAGTGAGTTATAGGGACTGTCGGTTAATTGTGCAGAAGTTAAATTATAGGCATGTGTCCGGTAAGAAATGAACGGGAGCAACTGTAACGGAACTGAAAAGCTTTATTTCATCCAAAAGCGCGATTTCGCAATTCTAACGGAACTGTTAGCCCTTAAGAGGGGCAAAAGTTCGCGGTTTGCCTAGATTTCTCACGAATAATGTCGCCCAGTTCCGTTAGATTCTACTATCACGCCAAATGATCAAAATAAGGCTTCTCAGTTCCTTTACGGGTCACGGGTGTCCATGATCGACTATAGCTACATTTCCAGCTTTGCACCCAAT